>CALJIU010000177.1 GCA_937974055.1 uncultured Neomegalonema sp.
CCCGACGAGGAGCTGCTTGCACCGCTGGAGGACGACGACGAACCGTTATTGCCGCCCGACGAGGAGCTGCTTGCACCGCTGGAGGACGACGACGAACCGTTATTGCCGCCCGACGAGGAGCTGCTTGCACCGCTGGAGGACGACGACGAACCGTTATTGCCACCCGACGAGGAGCTGCTTGCACCGCTGGAGGACGACGACGAACCGTTGTTGCCACCCGACGAGGAGCTGCTTGCACCGCTAGAGGACGACGACGAACCGTTGTTACCACCCGACGAGGAACTGCTTGCACCGCTGGAGGACGACGACGAGCCGTTGTTGCCACCCGACGAGGAGCTGCTTGCACCGCTGGAGGACGACGACGAACCGTTATTGCCACCCGACGAGGAGCTGCTCGAACTGCTGGAGGACGACGACGAACCGTTGTTACCGCCCGAAGACGAAGACGATGTCGATGACGTATTTCCACCCGACGAAGACGAGGATGAGGACGATGAACTGGAGCTACCACCGTTGACATTGACGTCTACGGTGACGTTGCCACCGCTGGTGCCAGCGCCATTGTTGTTGGTCGTGTTGTTCGTGACATGCTTGTCCAAGTTGTTGGTGACGCGGTTGTCGTTATTCGTGACGTGCTTATCGACATTGTTGGTGACACGGTTGTCGTTGTTGGTGACACGCTTGTCGACATTGTTGGTCGTGTGGTTCTTGGTGTTGTTCGTGACACGGTTATCGTTTTTGGTAACACGATTGTCGTTCTTGGTGACGCGGTTGTCGTTGTTGGTAACGCGCTTATCGACATTGTTGACGATCTCGTCACCGAAGACGCGGTTATCGACGATGGAATTGTCGATACGGTTGTCGTTGAATACATCCGCAGCATCACCCTGTTCGACGATGACCGTCTGACTGGACGATGCGCCACCGCCGAAGCCGCCAAAGCCGCTGAACCCAAAGACGGCGGGCGCTGCTGGTGCAACGATAGCCTGCTGTGGAGCCGCTGCGAAGACGGGAGCCGACGCCTGCTGTGGCGTGATGTTCACGATCGTGTTGGATGGCTGTGCAACCGGACCGTGATCGCAAACGATGGTCTGTGGTGCGGCCTGAACGATCTGTGGTGCGGCTTGCACGATCTGCGGTGCAGCCTGAATGATCGTTTCACGTTCGATGATCTGCGGCTGCTCAACAATCGTTTCGATGATACGCTCTTCACCCACCATCTCGATTGGGCCGAGATACGGTTCGATCGCAACGGTATCGATGACTGGAGCGACATCAGCGAAACAATCCGCGTTGATGCTGCCACCGATATGCATCGCACCGGGATTGTAGGTTTCGGCAACAAAGCCACCACCAGCATAGGCATTGCCGGTCTCGTAAGTGTCGACGGCAGGTGCAACATAACCATAGCTGTCGGTGGTGTAGCTTTCGGTCATGCCTGTTTCGTAGCCGCTGGCATATCCGCTATCTACCGACGATGCGACCATGCCGTTCTCGACGACATACTGGCCACCGATTTGCTCGGCCTGATACTCGGTCGTGCCATAGCTGCCGCCGGTATTAAGGTCGACCATGCCGTAGCCGCCCTGCTCAACAGGCATCGTTTCGACAACGCCATAAGAGGACATGGAATGATCGGAAACCGTCGCGCGGTTCGTCGGGTCGAGCGCGATGCCCGGTGCTTCGACTGCTGGACCGACGGAGCCGGTCACGGCGGTTGCGCCGTATTGACCGCCGAGGTCGACCTGTTCGAGCGTGTATTCGTTCGCCGTCGATGCATCGATCAACGGCATCGTTGCGGTGTCGAGTGTATTGCGCGTCTTCAGGCCGCTTGCCGCTTTGGCGGCGTAGCGCAGCTTGAACAGGGCATTATCATCCTGCGAGTTGATCGGTGCTGCAGTAGCATTGAGTGCACCTGCGAGGGTAACCGCCGTAACGGCGACCCCAAGCGCGGCACGCGATGTCGTCATTTTCCAGTCGAACATGGTCGCCTCTTCGTTAGTTGGTCGATCCCCAAATTGTGAAAGGCACTGTGCAAAGCATGGGCCAAACAAAACTTAGATGGGAAAGTTCTATCGAAGATTTCTGAATTCAATTATACTTGTATACAATATAATATTGTGACTTACAGTGAATAAAATTAAATATTTAGTTAATATTAATCGTTAATTAGAAAGTTAATTACTGTTTAAATTCATTCGCTCAGTTCGTTTTCGATGAAGGCCCGTAGTACTGCAACCCGCTTAGAACGGCGCATTTCGGATGCGTAGACGAAATGTAAAGGCACGACTGGCCCATTAATTTTGGGTAGTACGCGAATGAGATCGAATTGCTGCGCTAGGTACGCCGGAAGAATTCCGATTCCCACGCCATGGCGTGCCGCTTCTGCGATTCCCATTTGTGTATTGACGACGATTCGTGCCCGTAAGGGAGGCTCGCCGGGTCTTTCGACGAACAACCAGTCGAGATCATCGACAGGCTGGGGAGAGCGCGGATTGTATCGAATCAAGACATGTCGTGCCAGATCGGCCCGTGTTGTTACGGGATCGGCAGAATCGAGATAGTCTTGGGTGGCGTATAGCCCGACCGGCGAGGTCAGGAGTTGCTTGGTAATGACGTCGGCTTGTTTTGGTTTGCGCTGCCGGATCGCGACATCCGCACCGCGCATGGGCAGATCGAGCACATTCTCGGTCAATGACAGGTCGATGGTAAGGCCGGGGTTCTGCTCCAGAAGCCTAGGCAAGCGAGGCGTCAGCCACAACAGACCGAAATCCACGGTGGTCGTGACGCGCAAGCCGCCATAGACACCTTCCTTGACGCCCCGTATCTCACCGGTCGCCGTGTTTAGGCGGCTGACGATCTCCGCAGTCGTCTCGTAGAGGATCTCGCCTTCGGAGGTGAGGATCAGGCCGCGCGGGTGTCGGTGGAAGAGGGGGGAGCCTATCGTTTGCTCTAGCGCATGGATCTGACGACTGACCGCCGATTGGCTGAGATGCAGCGTTTCACCGGCGTGGGTGATGCTGCCTTGTTCGGCAACAGCGTGAAATATGCGAAGCTTGTCCCAATCCATGACCTTTCGCCTATCCGCACCACATTAAGGACACAAGGAAATAGTCCTTTGTTTTCCCGCGATTTTGGCCGACCTTCCGGTAATCGCGGCGCTTGAATTCATCGAGAGCCTGTACCACAAGGGGCGCAGGATCATACGGGAGTTGTTCTCATGGGTCGTCTTGTTAGCCACCTTCGTACGTTGGCAATCGGAATCGTCGTCTTCGCTGGCCTCGCGGTCCCAGCGGTTGCTCAACAACGTCTGGATGGGACGTATCAAGGGCTGGATCAGGCACATGGGCTAACGCTACAGCTCAGCGGCGTGAACGGGCGCGTTTCGGCCCCGGATGGCAGTGGACAGGCGATCCAAGGCCGTATGCAAAATGGATCGGTCGTCGCGGATCTCATCTTTCGCGGAAAACGTGGCACAGCCCGCATGACACCGAAGGGTATTGGCCTTGGCTTCATCTGGACGCCCCAAGACGGCACCGGCGATATTGTTTTCGCCTTCAAGCGCCAAGGATTGGAATTGCCGACACCGCCCGCCGGATTCATGCCGCAGCCTGCGCCCGGCACGCGCAATGTCGATCCGTCACGCTTCCTCGCCAGCTATGAGTTCTGGGAACCTGATGCGGTTTCGGCTGTCTATGACAGCGTGGGAGAGCAATACCGCGCGCTTATCCGTTTGTTTCCCGCCGTGCAGACGGATTTGATCTGGAAGCTGTGCCAGTCGCGCACGACCGCCCGTGAATTGGGCGAAGCGTTGCGCGGTGAAGGCGTAACCTGTGGTCAGATTGATAAGACCCTCAAAGACGCGCAGCAAAGCGACGCTTTCAACCGCTTCAAGCGGCGTGTTCATGCAGAACGTGCCGATGCGATGCTCGCCGTCGAATGTGCGCGTGGTATTCATCAGGCGCGCATCTGCATCGATGCGGCGCAGCGCACCCAACGTGCGGCGATGTCGCTGGAGACGGTGAAGACCGTACTACGCGGTATCTGAACCGCTTTTCCCGAAAGGTATTCTCTTGCGCATTCTCATTATCGGTGGCGGCGGTTTCGTCGGACAGAAACTTGCCCATGCACTCGCCGCACGGGGCAGCTTGCGGGAACAACCCGTCGCGCATCTCGCCCTCGCCGATATCGTGGAGCCAGATACCGTCGAGGCCGGTTTTTCGGTCACGACGCATATCCTCGACATTGCCGAACGGGGACAGGTGGATGCGATCATCGCGGGAGACTGGGATGTGATCTACCACCTCGCGGCAGTGGTGAGCGCGCAGGCGGAAGCGGATTTCGTTGCGGGGATGCGGACCAACTTTTTCGGGACATTCAATATTCTGGAAGCCTGCCGCACACGGATCGGCACGCCAGTTCTGGTGTATGCCTCCAGCGTGGCGTCCTTTAGCACCGATGTGCCGCAGCCGATTCAGGATTGGACGGCAACGACACCGCAGACCAGTTATGGCACGCAAAAGGCCATCGGCGAATTGCTGTTGAACGATTACAGCCGTCGTGGATTCATCGATGGGCGGGGCGTGCGGTTGCCGACGGTGGTGGTGCGTCCGGGTAAACCGAATGCCGCCGCGTCGTCCTTCTTCTCCTCGATCATCCGTGAGCCATTGCAAGGCGAACCGGCGATGTGCCCGGTGGATGTGGAACAGGAGGTCTGGCTGGCCTCGCCGCGCGTAACGGTCGAGAACCTTGTACGTGTTGCAGAGGTGGATGGCGATGCGATTGGGCCGATGCGCAACTTTTCGCTGCCGGGCATGACGACGACGGTGAAGGCGATGCTGGCCGCACTCGAAGCCGTGGCGGGTGAGAATGTCGTGGGTCTGGTCGATCACGAGCGCAACCCGACGATCGAAAAGATCGTTCAAGGATGGTCGAGCCAACTGGTGACGGATAAGGCCGATGAACTTGGTTTGATACGCGATGAGAGTTTCGAGCGGATCATCGAGGAATTCATCGCCAACGATATGAAGCCGGTCGAGACGTAAAAAAACGCCGGAAAGCGATGCTTCCCGGCGCAAGTCTGCCCCCAACTGTCCGTTTAATTTATTTGGTCCGTATCAGTGTGCTGCAGCAACGCTTTGCTTTGCAGTCGCTTTGCCGCCGATCCCGAAGGAAGCCGCCGCCGTTTTCGCGTCGAAAACAGGTGTATGACCGTTCACGCATCCGGCTTGTTTGAGCAGCGCATATCCGTGCCAGCCGGACCAGATTCCGGTGACGATGCGCTCGATTTCGTCAGGCGAACGGGCGTCCTTGACGGATTTGGCGACGGCATCGCGCAGTGGCTGAAGCGCGACACCCAGGCTTTCGAGTGCCGTCTCTGGGATGCGGCCCTCTTCGGCGCGGAAGGCGAGGCGGAATTCGTCGGCTTTTTCTTCGGCGAAGGTGATGTACGCACCGCCCAGTGCGGCGACGACTTTTTCAGGCGTCTTGGCCTGAACGCCTGCCAGATCGATGGCCAGTTCGTTGACGGCCTGCGATTGCAGATAGGCGATGATATCGGCCTTGTTCTCGAAGTAGGTGTAGAGGCTCATGGCGCTCATACCGACTTCTTTGGCGATACCGCGAATGGTGACTTTTTCGGCACCGTATTCGTCCATGATGCGACGAGCGGCGGCGGCGGCTTTTTCACGGACGACGGACTTTTCGTCCTCGGTCAAAGGCTTGCGTGGCATGTTTATGGTCCCCCAAAGACTAAAAACTTATCTGTCTGCCGCATAACCCCCCGGTCGTGCGGTCTGTGGGAGTAATATGCCGGGGAAGGTTTTTGATTGTCTTAAGCCAGACGAGTAACGCTGTGCGGAAATAGGAAAAACTGTATCTAGTTCTGAAAATGACGGTCTATTGTGGTTAAAAACGATACACGGTAAATGACGGTTTACAATAAAAAGGGCGACCAAAGCCGCCCTAGTTCACATCATCTATTGTCAGAGTGTCAGCGACGGGCGCGCCAGAGCAGCGGCAGGAGCGCGGCGGCGAGGGCCAGCTTGAGCGCATCGGCGACGATGAAATTCGTCAGGCCCCACTTGATGACCCAGTCCCAGCCCTTGTCAGCGGCATAGAGCGCGCCGAGCCACAGGACACCGGGAAGATAAATGAGTGCATTCCCAATCAACATCGCCCCGGCCATCTTTGGCACCGAGCGATCCCAACCGGCCTGAGCCAGCTTGCCCAGCACGAAAGCGGCGAGGACGAAGCCCACGAGATAACCGCCCGTGCCGCCCATCATATAGGCGATGCCGTTGGTTTCCGCCGAAGAGCTGGTGAAGATATCAAAGCCCATCGCACCGACGAGCATATAGGCGAGCATCGTGCCCGCGCCGAGCCGCGCGCCATAGGCCGCGCCGACCGTCAGTACCACGAAAGTCTGCATCGTCATGGGCACGGGCCAGAACGGCACCCGGATCTTGGCGGCAATCGCCATCGCGGCGACACCCGCCATGACGAGAAGAACATTGCGCAGGAGCGAACCGCCCGCACTGTCGGATTTGGGCCAATAGGCCTCGGAAAGCGTTGCTGCGGCCATGGATTCCCTCCGTTTACCGTTGATTGCCGGACACTAGCGACTGCGACGGACGATGCAAGCGCGTGTAGACGCTGCGAGAGGTGTAATCTTTGCGCGGGCCTATCACACGCCACGTCAAATGCCACTCATCCCGCGATTTAAAGGCGTACGTGCCGTGGTAATCGTCAGGAGTGCAGTGATGCGTGGCGGTGGCGGAGTGGCCGTCTAAGATCAGGGTGTGGAACGCCCTGCCATCGGCGAACTGGACTTCCGCGATATCGTCCGCCGGAAAGGTCCAATGATTGGTCTGGGCGGCATCATGCGCCTGTCCGCCTATCGTCAGGCATCCTGATTCCGCATAGTTCAGACCGTCGCCAACCGCCAAAAACGTGCTTTCGCCATCGAATCGAGCCGTGCCCCCGCCGCGTCGATCATCGATATGCCGCGTCACCCGCCATGCGCCGATCAGGTAGTCGCGCAGGGTCGATCCGAAGAGAGGATAGTGGTGCATCGCGTTTGATCCCGGACAGGGCGGCTCGGCTGTTGTATAGCGCGTGGAAACACGAGTCGCATTAGGAGTTCTGCCGATGGTCCCCCGCTATTCCCGCCCTGAGATGGTCGCGATCTGGTCGCCCGAATCGAAATTCCGCATCTGGTTCGAGATCGAGGCCCATGCGGCGGATGCGATGGCCGAGGGCGGCGTGATTCCGAAGGAGGCGGCGGCGAAGGTCTGGACCGCTGCAGATGTGGAATTCGATATCGACCGCATCGACGAGATCGAGCGGGAAACGAAGCACGATGTCATCGCGTTTCTGACCCATCTGGCCGAGATCGTCGGCCCGGAAGCGCGGTTTGTGCACCAAGGGATGACGTCTTCGGATGTGCTGGATACCTGCTTTAACGTGCAGCTCGTGAAGGCGACGGATATCCTGTTGAACGGTATGGATGCACTGCTGGGGGCGCTGAAACGACGTGCCCATGAGCATAAGGACACCATCACCATCGGGCGCAGCCACGGCATCCATGCCGAGCCGACGACCTTCGGGCTGAAGCTCGCGCAAGCCTATGCGGAGATGGATCGCAATCGGGCGCGCTTGGTTGCGGCGCGCGAAGAGATTGCCACCTGCGCCATCTCTGGCGCGGTAGGGACATTCGCGAATATCGACCCGATGGTCGAGGCGCATGTGGCGGACAAACTGGGCTTGGGGATCGAGCCGGTATCGACGCAGGTTATCCCGCGTGATCGTCATGCCATGTTCTTTGCAACGCTGGGCGTGATCGCGTCGTCCATCGAGCGGATCGCGACCGAGGTGCGTCACCTGCAACGGACGGAAGTTCTGGAGGCGGAGGAGTATTTCTCGCCCGGCCAGAAGGGATCCTCGGCCATGCCGCATAAGCGCAATCCAGTGCTGACTGAAAACCTGACCGGCCTTGCGCGTATGGTACGCAGCTATGCGATGCCCGCGATGGAGAATGTCGCGCTGTGGCATGAGCGCGATATCTCGCATTCCTCGGTGGAGCGAATGATCGGGCCGGATGCGACCATCACCCTCGATTTTGCGCTGGCTCGCCTGACCGGTGTGATCGACAAACTGGTCGTCTATCCTGAGACGATGATGGCGAATATGAACAAGTTCCGTGGACTGGTTCACTCGCAACGTATCCTGCTCGCGCTGACGCAAGCGGGGGTGAGCCGGGAGGACAGCTATCGCCTCGTGCAGCGCAATGCGATGAAGGTGTGGGAGGAGGGCAAGGACTTTCTGACCGAGTTGAAATCTGACGCCGATGTGACCGCCGCGCTGGACAATGCAGCCTTGGAAAATCTGTTCGATCTTGGCCACCACACCAAGCATGTCGATACGGTCTTTGCGCGGGTATTTGGCGAGTCTTGATCCACAATCGTGACAAAATGTCACATTCTGGACATTTTCCGCCGTACAGTGACGGTATGACTACTCGATCATTTACGCCCAGTCGGCGGAGCGCTTTGCAGTTATTCGGTGCCTCCGCCGCCCTCGCAACCTCTGGCGTCAGCCTCGCGGCTGCCGCTACGGGGTCTAAACCCATCCTCTCGCTCGACGCGATTCCGATTGCGTGGCCGGTCTATCATCGGCTCGAAGCTTTTGGCCGGATGCCGCAGGCGGGCGAGCCTGTCGTTCTGGAACGTGATGTGCCGCATCCGTCGGGCGAGCGCGGCATTGCCGTCTATCTCGGCACCGGCGAGAAAATCGGCCATATCACGAACCAGCATAAAGCCGCCCTCGACTGGGCGTTACAGCGGGCTGGCACCGTCGAGGCGCACATTGCCGCCGTCGATACGGCGGTCGTGAATCGCAAGGCCGTTCCCGGCTGGGGCGCATTCCGCATCGATGTGGCGATCCATGAGGGTATCGGGCTGGTGTGACAACTCACCCCTCGCGTTTCCTTTCAGGCTCCCGGATACCATATGGTGTCCGGGAGTTTTTCGTTGGAGATCACGATGTTCGCAGTTCTTTGTCGCCCTATTCGCATGGTTGCGGCGCTGTCCGCGCTGATGGTGCTGTCCCCGGTTGCACAGGCGATGGAAGGGAAAACAGCGCATGACTTTGGCTTTACCGCCATTGAAGGCGATGCGCTGCCGATGTCATCTTTCGAGGGTCGGCCCGTCCTCGTGGTCAATACCGCGTCGCGCTGCGGCTTCACATATCAGTATGACGGATTGCAGGCGTTGTACGATCAGTATCGTGATCAGGGTCTTGTTGTCCTCGGCGTGCCGTCACAGGATTTTCGACAGGAATTGGCGACATCGGAGGACGTGAAAAAGTTCTGCGAGGTGAATTTTGGCCTCGATTTTCCGATGACTGAAATCGAAAAGGTACGCGGAAAAGGTGCACATCCGCTGTTCCAGTGGCTCGCGGCGCAGGGGGCCAAGCCGGACTGGAATTTCAACAAGTTCCTGATTGCCCCGGATGGTCGTTTCGTCGCCAAATACGGGTCGTCGGTGAAGCCGGACAGCGCGAAGATTGCCGATGATCTGAAAGGGATGCTGTAACAGGCACTTCATTCGCGCAGCAGGATCAGCAATGCGCAGAGAATAAGGCCGACGCCAACCCAGACCATCGGCGCGGGCCAGCCGTTTCCCTGTAGCCCCTCGTACAATGCGACGAAGGCGGGGGTGAGGTAGCCATAGGCCATGACTTTGCCCGATGGCAGCCTCAGCGTTGCGAACTGCAACAGCGCGAAGGTCAGGGCAGTTGTGAAGATCGAGAGATAGGCGACGGTGATCCAGACGATAGGGGGTATTGTCGTCCAATTCGTCGCCAAGATCGCGGGGATCGCGTATAGCCCCACGATGATCAACGCACCAATGATCGTACCGAGTGACAAGACGAGCACCGGCTCGGCACGGTGCAGCTTTCGCACGAGGGGGGTGTAGAAGGCATGGGCGATGCAGCCGAAGAAAAAGATCGTCTCGCCCGGCCCGATATCGAAACTCATCAGCGCGTCGATATCGGCACGGAATATCACCCAGATCGCCCCGACAGCACCGATAATGAGCGCCGTCAGCGCCATCGGAGAAAATTTCTGCCGGAGGAGTATCCAGCCGAACCCTGCGCTCATGGCGGGTATGAGGGTGAATAGCGCGCTGGTCGAGACGGGCTGTGCGGTTTTGAGCGCCTCGAACATCAGCACGAAATAGGTGCCCATCAGGCCGCCCAAGATGAGGTATCGCCAAGGGGCATTCAAATCGGCGCGCGATACCTTAACCCGTAGCACGATGACGACGGCCCCCATAACGCCCAGTGCGCAGAGGAAGCGAAGGGCCGTAAGGGCGGCGGGGTCGATAAAGGGCGCGGCCTGTTTGCCGATGCTGAATGCCCCGGCGATCAACGCAGCGAACAGCAACATGGCGGCGTGACCAGTTAGGGCAGCGCTTCGCGTATCGGTCATGGGAGGGTTCGACGTATCATCGCGCTGAACCGTATTGGAGGGTGTCGTCGAGGGCAATGGCGCATGGTAATCAGTCGCTATGCGCTGTGGCCTCTTGTTTAGGCAAACGCCAGTTTTGCCGCCGCGTCGAGGGATGCCATCATCTGGCGGTAGGGGACAGGACCGTAACTGATGCGAGCAACGCCTAAGCCTGCGAGGGTTGGCTTATCCGGTACATGGGGCAGGGCGATGATGTTGATTGGTAGATCGACCTCACGGCACAAGGTGGCGATCATCGCTTCATCGGCCAGACCGGGAGCGAAAAAGCCGCTGGCCCCGGCCTGTGCGTATTCGTGGGCGCGAATGATCGCATCGGCAAGCATATCTTCGGAATGAGTTTCCGGCTTCGCTTTCAGGAAGATATC
>CALJIU010000178.1 GCA_937974055.1 uncultured Neomegalonema sp.
GGGGGCAAAGCCCGCGACGGGCGTGCGGTCGGGGGTGAAGCTGCGCAAGCCCGCCCATGTCCGCTCGACGCGGGTGACGGAAAGAGTTGTCGCGCGCTCGAATCTGTCGATACCTTCGGCCAGTACCATGTCGTCGGGCCAAGCGTCCTGCGGCTCGACAGGGTCTTCGTCGGCGGGGGATACCATAAGCATCCCCGATTGCGGTTTCGCGTACCAATCCTCGCGAATCGAGGCAATCAGGGGCCAGTGGGCGGAATTTTCCGGCGCGGGGATCAGGGCGGCGGAGCGGCGTAGGGGTTGCAGCGAAATGCCGGGGATGCCCGCCCGCGCGGCAAGTTCGTCGGCCCATGCTCCGGCGGCATTGACGAGGATCGGGGCCTCGAAATCACCGGCGGGGGTGGTGACATGCCAGATCGCGCCGCGCCGCTCGACGGCTTTGGCTTCGGCGTTCGGGACGATTCGCCCGCCCTCGCGGCGCAGCAGGCGAACGAAACCGCCGAGCAGCAGATCGACGTCGATATCGCTGGCATCCGGGTCGAGGGCGGCGGCGCGCAGCGGCTCGCGGCGCAGGATCGGGACCAGTGCGATGGCCTCGTCGGGGGTCAGGCGCTGCATGGTGGGGATGTCGGCGAGGGTCTTGTCGATCAGGGCGTCTTCGCCCTCGCTGGATACCAGCAGCTCGCCGCGCGGCGGCGATAGGAGGGGGGCATCGGCGAAACCGCTGGGATCGTGGTAGAATGGCGCGCTGGCGGCGTTGAGTGCGCGCAGGGTGGCGTTGCCGTAGCTGGGCACGAACAGCGCCGCCGACCGGCCCGTCGAATGGGTGCCGTGCGTGTTCTCGCGCTCCAATACGACGACCCGCGCGTGGGGAGCCAGCCGCGCCGCCGCGCTGATCCCGGCGATGCCGCCGCCGATGACGAGGATGTCTGCGGTCTGGGGCATGTCTATCGAACCTCTCCGACTGTTATCATCGGACGGTTTCCGACGATCCACCCATCGTCATATTCGGGCCGATGGACCTTCGGGACAAGCCCGAAGGTGACAATGCGTGTGTTGCTCAATCTTGCGGTTAGAGCGTTTTCAGCAAAAGTGGGAACCGGTTTTGCGGTTCGAAAACGCAACCAAACAAACACATAGAGATTTTGAAGCGAACCAAGGTTCGCTGAAAAAGCTCTACACCAGCCGTGATTGATCGACCGCCGCCTTCACGAATCCCTCGAATAGCGGGTGTGCGTCGAAGGGCTTGGACTTTAACTCCGGGTGAAATTGCACGCCAATGAACCACGGATGGTCCGGGATTTCCACGATTTCAGGCAGTTTGCCATCCGGCGACATGGCCGAGAAGATCAGGCCCGCCGCCTCCAACTGTGCGCGATAGCCCGCATCGACCTCGTAGCGGTGGCGGTGGCGTTCGCTGATGGTGGGGGTGCCGTAGATCGCCTCGACCCGGCTGCCCGCCTTAAGCTTGGCGTCATAGGCTCCAAGGCGCATGGTGCCGCCCTTGTCGTCATCGGCGCTGCGCTGGATGGTGCGGTTGTCCTCCAACCACTCTTTCATGTGGTAGATGACCGGCTCGTAGCGTTTTTCGCCCGCTTCATGGTCGAATTCTTCCGATCCGGCATTGTCGATACCGGCGAGGTTGCGGGCCGCCTCGACCACCGCCATCTGCATCCCAAGGCAGATGCCGAGATAGGGGACGTCGTTTTCGCGGGCGTATTGCGCGGCTTTCATCTTGCCCTTCGTGCCGCGCTCACCGAAGCCGCCGGGGACGAGAATGGCGTTGAACCCTTCGAGATGAGGGGCTGGGTCTTCGCGCTCGAAGATTTCGGCATCGACCCATTGCACATTCACTTTCACGCGGTTCGCGATGCCGCCATGAGTCAGCGCTTCACGCAGGGATTTATAGGCGTCCTCCAGCTCGGTATACTTGCCGACGACGGCCACGCGCACCTCGCCCTCCGGGTTTTCGATCCGGTCGGCAACCTCGCGCCACATGCGCAGGTCGGGGCGGTCTGCCTGCATCCCGAAAGCGTCGAGCACGGCCTTGTCCAACCCGACATCGTGGTAGGCGAGGGGTGCTTCGTAAATGGAGGCGAGATCGTAGGCAGGGATAACCCGGTCGGAGCGCACGTTGCAGAACAGTGCGATTTTCTCGATTTGATCGTCGGGAATCTGCTGCTCGGCCCGGCAGACCAGCACATCCGGGGCGATGCCGATGGCGCGCAATTCCTTGACCGAGTGCTGGGTCGGCTTGGTCTTCAGTTCGGCACTCGCGGCGAGATAGGGGATCAGCGTCAAATGCATGAAGATGCAGTCGCCGCGTGGTTTATCCTGCGCGAACTGGCGGATCGCCTCCAAGAAGGGCAACCCTTCGATATCGCCGATCGTGCCGCCGATTTCGCAAAGCATGAAATCGACTTCATCCTCACCGATGGCGATGAAGTCCTTGATTTCGTTGGTGACGTGCGGAATCACCTGAATCGTCTTGCCGAGGTAGTCGCCCCGACGCTCGCGCTCCAGCACGGTGGAGTAGACGCGGCCCGACGAGATCGAATCGGTCTTGCGCGCGGCGACGCCGGTGAAGCGTTCGTAATGGCCGAGGTCGAGATCGGTTTCCGCGCCGTCATCCGTGACGAAGACCTCGCCATGCTCGTAGGGCGACATGGTGCCCGGATCGACGTTGAGATAGGGGTCCAGCTTGCGCAGCCGCACGGTATAGCCCCGCGCCTGAAGCAGCGCCCCCAGCGCCGCACTCGCCAAGCCTTTGCCAAGCGAGGAAACCACCCCGCCGGTGATGAAAACGAACCGTGCCATGTTTGATGTCCCGCAGATAGAATGCCCGCGCCGGATGTGTTTTCCGACGATCCCCACGGGGCACCAGACCTAACGGATTCGGTGTGGCGCGTCTAGCGGTGCGACATGCGAAAACGGCCCGTTCATCGCTGAACGGGCCGTTGGTATCGCAGATGGGCATTATCAGCTTGAGATGCGCAGGCCACCGATACGTTGGGCGATTTGCTCGAAGGCCTCTTTCAGGCCATTCGCGCTGTTGGCACTGAGCATCGCGCCGCCACTGCCCGCTGCACAGGCCGAAAGCCGGGCTTCCGACGTCGCATCGAGACTGAGCGCGACGGCGTAGATCGTGATGCCATTCGCCTTGGCCAGATCGCAGGCCGACTGGAAATAGGTGTTCGACTCATCGCCATCACTGTTCGAGCGCGCCCCGATGTTATGGGTGGTGTTAAACGCCCCATCGGTCAGCAAGACCACGATCTTCTGCGAGTCGCCGTATTCCTTGGGAGCCTGCTGCCAAATCGATTTCCATTTCGGCGACAGGGCGTAGACGCCCCAGATCATGCCGGTATGGGCCGATGTGTAGCCGCTCGCCTTCAGACCTTCGATTGACGTGCGATAGGTATCGCGGTCGTCTGTGAGAGCCTGAATTTTGACCTGTGGTTGCGTATTGCCGATTTCGGTGGCGGTGACGAAGGGAATGGCCGCGACATTCGGGTTGTCGTCGCTGAGATCGTAGCGATCACCGGTTTGACCGCGAAACCGCTCCGCCGCCCAGATATCGCCGCCCGATGCGGGGTTGCCGCCAACGGAAGAGCCTTCGAGGATACCGCTGCCAAGGTCGCTGATATTGACCGATGTGGAATATGGCACGATCGAGATCGCGGGCGGGTTTTCCTTGCTGCTCAGGCGTTCGAGCTGGTCGAACAAGGCAAATGACGACTCCTTCAATCGCTCGATGCGTGGCTGTCCGTTTAGGCTATTGTTCATCGACCCGCTGACATCGAGAACCATGGCGATTTCATAGGGCAGGGGGTTGGGTTTCGTCGTTTCGGAGGTGATGACGATATCCAGCTCGTTGATGCCGATGATGCTGAGGAACGATGCTTTGCTTTTCAGCGTGGCTTTGCCGGTGACGATGCTGGGATCGTCCTTGGCCGCCCCTTCTTTCCGGGCGGTGAATTCCGCTTCGGTCAGTTCAGCGGTGATCTTGCGAAGGGCGAGAGTGTCGTTGAACATGGTCTTGCCCTGTTCCGCGATTTCATCGTCGCTCAGGCGTGAACGGGCCATTGAGAGCACGGTGGCGTCGAGGGTCTTCTGGGCCTGCGATTTTATGCTGTAGGCGCGGGTCAGATCGACCGATCCACCGGCGAGCATAACGATCAATGGAAACATCAAGCCGGTCATCATCGCGACCGACCCCGTGGTTTCGTGGCCGAAGCGTTTGGACTTCGTGTAGGATGGAATATCGAAAATGGCCATCGACCGACGCCTCCATTGGAAATGCAGTTGCGTCAGCGAGCTGCAATCGGAGGGCCAGTCGTGCGGTTCCTAGAAAAATTGGTTCAGTAACAACCGATTAGGTCGGAATCCGTGTTAGGCAGATTTAAACCAATTTAGAGTGATCGTATCGTCAGTGTACACATCGTCCCGGTTTGGGTGTTTCATTCCGCCGGTGCCGCTCTGCGGCGGGTGCGGGGCTTTCGGGCGGGGGCGCGGCGGGGTTCGACTTCGCCCAGCTGCTCGCTCACCACGCGATCCAAGACGATGGCCATGCAGACGAGCAGGAAATACCCGTCGTAATAGGCCAGCGACAGTAGCATCCCGCCGATGGCGTAGCCCGTCACCGAGACTTGGATCATCTTGGCCAGATCATGCGCCCACAGCAATTCGGCGTTGCCGCGCGTGCGCCGTGCCGTGCGCCCGCAGGACAGCCACGTACTGGCGATGATGAAGACGAAGAGGCCAAGACCGACAAAGCCCGAATCCGTCATCACCTCGACATAGATATTATGCGCCGCGCGCACGCCGTATTTCTCTTTGTGCCCGCAGATATGATTGTCCGGGTCGAGGTAATCGGTCGCGATATCGTGGTTCTGGATCGAGCGCAGGCCGTTGCCAAGCACCGGGCTGTCGAGGGTCATATCGAGCCCGATTTGCCACGTCGCGAGGCGCAGACAGAATGATTCGTCCAGATCATCGTCGTCGGCATAGGCGCTTTCCTGCTCGCCGATACCGGAAAACGTCGTCCCGATGCGATCCTTGTATTCTTGGGGCGCGAAGGCCATCGCGCAGAGCACGGTGATGCCCATGAATGCGCCGCTGAGAAGCTTGCGATTGGTCTTGGTCCACAGGAACGCGACCATCGCGACCATGGTGATGAGGCCACCACGCGAGAACGAGCCGATGACGGCGAGGAAGCAGGCGATCATCCCGGCAAGTGCCAGATTGCGCATGACCTTGTGGTCCGCGTGCTTCCACAGGAAGAACAGAAGCGGTGCCAGCATCAGCATGGCGACGGCGAAGTGGTTGCGGTCGTCGATCATCGTGTCGGCGGGGCCAAAGCCCGTGTAGCGCCCGATGACGAAACCGCTGGCCAGCGTCACCAATGCGATCTTGACCGCATGATAGCCGAGCGACAGGGCAAAGGTCCATACTAGCGAGATTAGGCGGTGCGGCGTGTTGATGACGATCAGCAGAATTGCCATGTGTATCGCCATCTTCACCACGAAATCGGTGTAGAAGACGAGACTATCCGCCGGGTCCGGGGCCAGTAAGGTTGTCAGCGTCGTCCAGCCGATGAAGATGGCGAAGCTCATGGCCAGCTTACCCCCCGGCCAAGTCTTCTTCTCGGACGAGATGACGAAGGCGATCAGCGTTACGAGGACGATCAGCAGGTTGGGGCGCAACGCGGTGGAAAAGCCGAATGCCTCGCGGTGCGGGTTGAGCAGGGCAATCCACGTCCAAGCCAGTACGCCGATATAGGGGCGCTTCAGGATCATGGGAATCAGCGCGAGAATGCCGACGAGAATCACGATATCGCGCATTTGGCTCGCCTTTCGCGGGGGTCGGTGAACGTTCGTTAAGCCCTGTCGGGCAGTGTTACGGCAGTTGTAGTCCGCGACCCTGAACGGCGCGTTAAACATGAGGAGACGGCGATGATCGGTGGTGCGATGCTGTTTTGCGCGGTGGGCGCGATGGTGTTGATCGCGTGGTGGTCGCTGCCCCGCGACGATGCGGCGGACCCGGCCACGGGCCTGCTGGCGCTGCGTACATGGTCGGAGCGTACCGTTTCGCGCAAGCATGGATCGACGCCCCGGCGCGGTCATCGCCGTGATGGTCCCAAACGAAACCGCCGCCCCGTCGAGGGAAAGCGTCGCCGTAATTGATGACAGGAAAACCACAATGCGCATCCTGACCGTAACGTCGCTCTGGCCCAATGCCGCCCAGCCGAATCATGGCGTTTTTGTCGAGAACCGCATGGCGCGGGTCCATGCGACGGGGCGGGCCGAGGTGACGGTGATTGCGCCGGTGCCGTGGTTTCCCAGCGCAAACCCCCGTTTTGGTTCCTATGCCGCCTTCGCGCAGGTGCCCGCCCGTGAAGAACGGGGCGGCATCCGGATCGAGCATCCGCGCTATGGGACGATCCCAAAGGTTGGAATGCGGGTGCAACCGTCGCTCTACCACGCGGCCCTTGCCCGCTGCGCCCGCCGTTTGATTGCCGAAACTGGCCCGTTCGACCTGATCGACGCGCATTACTTCTATCCCGACGGTGTCGCCGCCGCCCGCCTTGCCGCCGAGTTGGGCCTGCCGCTGACGATTACCGCGCGGGGGACCGATATCAATCTCATCCCGCAATCCAGCCCGACTGCCGCCCGCGCCATCCTCTCCGCCGCCGCCCAGGCCGATGCCTCGATTACCGTTTGCGAGGCGCTGCGCGCGGAGATGATTGCGCTGGGGGCGGAGGGTGCGAAGATTTACGCCTTGCGCAATGGTGTCGATCTCGATGCTTTTCACCCGCCGACCACGGATCGCGCTGCCTTGAAAGCTGCGCTGGGGGTGCCGGATGATGCGCCCCTCGTCGTTTCGGTCGGCGGTCTTGTCGAGCGTAAGGGTCATCACCTGACCATCGATGCCGTTGCCGCGCAATCGAATGTTCATTTGCGAATCGCCGGGGGTGGACCGGAGGAGGGTGCGCTGAATGCGCGGATCGAGGCGCTGGGCGCGGGCGACCGCATCCGCCTGACCGGCCCGTTGCCGCACGCGAAGCTTGCGGATTTCTACGGGGCCGCCGACCTGTCGGTACTGGCCAGCAGCCGCGAGGGCTGGGCCAATGTCTTGCTTGAATCGATGGCATGCGGCACGCCCGTCGTCGCCACCGATGTTTGGGGAACGCCCGAAGTGGTCGCCGCCCCCGAAGCGGGACGCCTCGCCACCCGCGACGCCGTTAGCCTTGGCACCAATATCGCTGCGCTGCTGGATGATTTGCCCGCCCGTGACGCCACGCGCACATATGCGGAAGGTTTCGCATGGGACGAGACGGTCGAAGGGGTGCTACAGGTCTTCGAGCGCGCCGTTGCGAAGCGAGAGGCGAAGCAAGCCTAAGCCCGCAACCGCCCCTTCAACTCGCGCGCCAGCCCTTCGAGCGCCAGTTTTGGTACGCGCCGTTGCACGGCAAGCGACACGATATCCGGACCCGCCTGACCAAGACTGGTCTTGTAGCGGTTCGTGCCGCCCATGAAATCGTAGATCTTGCGCCGGGCTTTCAGGTGCCGCTCCACCGCAAGCGCATGGGTGACGAGGCCCGGTTTCAGGCGATTGTCATCCTCGGTGCGAAAGCCGCTGAGATAAAAGGACACTTGGCCCCGGCAGACGAAATTGTACAGCCACCCGAATGCCTCACCCCCGGCGGCGGCGCGCAGCAATTCGATCTCGCCGCGTGGCAGGGCGGTGGCGATCAAGCGGCGGTGGAAGGCCATGTAATCGTCATTGACTGTTGCCCCCTCGATACCCGCCTCGCGCCATTTCGCTTCATGATACGCGCCGAGTTCTGCAAGAAACGCTTCTGCGTCGTCGCAAGCGGTCAGGGTCAGCGGCCCCCGTTCTTCGTAGAGGCGAATGGAGCGCCGTATCTGACTGCGCGTATTCTTGCCGAGCGTGTCGATGTAGCCCGCGCGGTCGGTGACTTTTTGCGCACGTAAACCGGCCAGATCGACAAAGGCCGAGCTTGTCTCGGCCCGCCGGTGCAGGCCCAGCCCCATATCGGAGAGGATGGCTGCGCTCGCCTCGGTCGCGCCGCTGACGATGATTTCGTCCCATCCGCCGCGTTCGCGCAAACCCTGAATCGCGACCTGCCAGATATCGGCCTCGTCCTGCGATGCGCAAAGGAAGGTGTTGTATTCGATCGTCACCGCATCGAGTGCGCGGATGCCCGTATCGTGCAGCCGCAACTGCCGCACGCGCAAAATCTTTTTCCGCCGTTCGACCGTTTCGGTGAAAAGGCCAAGGCCGATATCGCGCCCATCTTGATCCACGATGGCGACGAGTAGCGGCGGCTCCTCCAGCATGGTGAGCCACGTTTCGATCCACGTCCATGACAGGAAGAACGATCCACCGACCCGTTCTTCGAGCGTTTGCCAGCGCGAGGCGAGCACGTAGAGATCGGTCACGGGGGAAATCTGGGCCGAATAAGACGTCACACCTATTGCTCCTAGCGGTTGATCCGTGTGTCTGACCTTAACTCCGTCTTGGTGAATGAGTGGTTATGATGGCGCTGCCTCATCCCAGCATTACAGGCCGCCCGTGATTCTCGATCCCGCCCGATATAGCCTTGCGACACTGCCCGCCACGCTCCGCCCCAGCCTGTTGGTTGTGGTCGATACGGAGGAGGAGTTCGACTGGTCCGCACCGTTCTCGCGGCAAGCGCGGTCGACGACGAACCTGCGTGAGCAGCACCGGGCACAGGAAATCTTCGACCGGCATGGTATCGCGCCCCTGTATGTTGTCGATCACCCCGTGGCGAGCGATGCGTGGGCGATGCGCTGGCTGCGCGAGACGCGCGATAGGGGGGGCTGCGAGATTGGCGCGCATCTGCACCCTTGGGTCACGCCGCCCCATGGCGAGAAGGTTACACGCAAAAATTCCTACACGTGCAACCTGCCACCCGCCCTGCAATTCGGTAAGATCACCACCCTCACCAAGCAAATCGCCGATGCGACAGGTGATAGTCCCCGCGCCTTTCGTACGGGCCGCTATGGCGTTAGCGCCGAGACTTGGGAAGCGTTGATCGCCAGCGGCTATACGACCGACCTGTCCGTCGCTCCGCATAGCAGCTTTACCGATCAAGGTGGCCCGTCCTTCTATGGCTGGCACAATCGTCCTTTCTGGACCGATCCGGCACAGCAATTACTGGGCCTGCCGGTCACAACGGGATTCTCAGGGCTTTTGCGGGGGCTTGGTCCTCGCCTTGCTCCCTTGTTCGACAACCCTAAATTTTACCGCGCGCATATTCCCGGTATCTTGTCCCGTTCCCGGTTGCTGGAGCGGGCGCGACTGACGCCCGAAGGCATGGAGATTGCGGAACTCAAACGCCTGCTTTCCGCGCTGGTGCAGGACGGCGAGAAGGTTGTAACGCTGTCATATCACAGCTCGACCTTGCTGCCCGGGGCGACGTCCTATGCCCGCAATGAAGCCGAACGCGATGCACTGTTACACCGCCTCGACGAGACACTTTCCTATTGGACAAACCAACTTGGCGGCGTTTTTGCATCCTGTTCCGCAATCGACGCGGCGATCCGGGGGGCGACTGTGCCCAAAGCTTTACCGGAGCGTTTGCCGAACCTTAAGGCGGAGGCATTAGTCTCCAGTCAAACAACGATCTGATGGAAGGCGTTCCGCCATGACCCCGATTCGCTTCCTTGCTGGACTTTTGCTGTGCTTAACCCTCGGCGCTTGTTCCAGCCTTTCTTCGCAGTTGAGCTATGCACCCGACAGCGGCGAACTCGCGACAGCAAAATCCCGTGCGACAAGCGTTAGCAGTGCGACGCCAAACTACCGCTTTGGCCCCGGCGAGACGATTCAGGTCTTCGTTTGGCGCTCGCCCGAACTCTCGACCACGGTGCCGATTCGTCCCGATGGCCGCTTCTCCATGCCGTTGATCGAAGACCTGTCGGCGGCGGGCAAGACGCCCACCGAGCTGGCCCGCGATATCGAGGATAAGCTGCGCGCCTATGTGCAAGACCCTATCGTCACGGTTATCGCCCGTGTCGATGGTCCGGGTGATCCGCGCCAGCAGATCAAGGTGTTGGGACAGGCGGTTAATCCGTCGTCGCTGCCCTATCGCACTGGCATGACCGTGCTCGACGTCATTATTTCGACGGGTGGCCTGACCGAATTTGCCGATGGTAATAGCGCGGTGCTCGTTCGCCGTGAAGGGCTGGACAAGACGTCCTACCGCCTGCGCCTCGATGATCTGGTCCGTAAAGGCGACATCGCCGCCGACCGGCCCTTGCTGCCCGGTGATACGATCATCATCCCGGAAAGCTTTATCTAAGCAATCTGCTGTAGCGTTTTATTTGCAGCATTTCTGGTTGTTAATTCGCTCCCGCCTCGTCACGAGGGGGGAGTTTTTTTATGCAGATATCGCTTGTCGCATGTTCGGCGGCTTGGTTGCGGCCCGATGCATCTTCGGCAAGGTTTTATAGCGATTGCGCAAATCTTGAGGCGGTTTTCGGCGGCTTTTGCGTGCTGCTGTACGTGAATTTGCTCAGGGCCGTGCATCGTTCATCTTGCGAAATTCGATTTCCATCAGCATCCAGAACAGGTCTTCGCCGGGATACCCGACGATCCGCCCGATCTCGCGCTTGCCATCGATCAGCAGGAAGGTCGGTGAAAACCGCACGCCCTCGACCCAATCCAGTTCATCCGGCATCGGTTCGTCGAGGCTGACGATGCGCAGCGGGGCGATTTGTCCCTCGCGGGTCTTGTGGTAATATTCCCCGACCACGCCTTTCCACAGCTCGCAATGCATACAGCCCTCGGCATCGAACATCAGCAGTTCGGCGGCGCGTGTCTGTACTGTCGCCAGCGGCGCAAGCGCCAGCATGAGTCCCGTGAGTATCGCGCGCATGGTCAGTCCTCCCGTGTCGTCCGAACGATATCGTATCACCGTGAACGAATCGCGCCAATCCCGTATTTCTACACGACAAGTTGACAAATGGGCCGCCCTCGGTATCCCTGCATCCTGTATCGACAGGTCAGGAGAACCCCATGCGCGCATTCGTCTTTCCCGGTCAGGGATCGCAGACCCCCGGCATGGGCCGTGATCTTGCCGACCGCTTTCCCGTTGCCAAAGCCGTCTTCGACGAGGTGGACGAGGCATTGGGCGAGAGCCTTTCATCGATCATGTGGGGCGAGGATGCCGCCGCGCTGACCCTGACCGCCAACGCGCAGCCCGCCCTGATGGCTGTCTCCGTCGCCGTGGCGCGAGTGCTGGAGGCGGAGGGTGGGTTCTCGCTGGCCGATAAAGCCCAATATGTTGCCGGTCATTCCTTGGGCGAATATTCGGCGCTTACCGCCGCAGGATCGCTGTCGCTGTCGGATGCCGCGCGTTTGCTGCGTTTGCGTGGAACGGCGATGCAGGAGGCTGTGCCGGTGGGTGAGGGCGCAATGGCGGCAATCCTCGGCATGGATCTCGACGCCGTGCGCGAGGTCGCCGCCGCCGCCGCGATGGGCGAGGTCTGCGAGGCCGCCAATGATAACGCGCCCGGTCAGGTCGTGGTTAGCGGGGCCACCGCCGCCGTCGAGCGTGCATTGCCTATCGCCAAGGACCGGGGCGCGAAGCGCGCGATGCTCCTGCCCGTCTCCGCCCCCTTCCATTGCGCGATGATGGCCCCCGCCGCCGAGCGGATGGCCGAGGCGCTGGCAGGCACCGATATCGCCGCGCCGTCCCCGGCTCTCGTCGCCAACGTCAAGGCACAGGCCGTTACCGACCCCGCCGAAATCCGCGATTTGTTGGTGCAGCAGGTCACGGGGTCCGTCCGCTGGCGCGAAAGCGTCGAATGGATGGCATCGCAGGGCGTCACGGAATTGGTCGAGCTTGGCGCGGGCAAGGTGCTAGGCGGCCTCGCCAAACGCATCGACCGCTCCGTCGCAGGCAGCAGCATCGGCACCCCCGATGACATCGACGCTTTTCTTGCTTCGCTCGCATAATCCCGTAGGGCGTCACCGGGGCATCGTCCGCCTCTCGATCTCCGCCAGACGCGCCGCCTCGATAACTTCTGCCGTATCGGGATAGAGGTCGGTCAGCCGGGTCGCCTGCGCTTTCGTGCTGGCCGCGTAATCGGGTGGAAGTCCCCCGCCGATATTTCGCCCGACCACGAATGCCTCGGAGAATTCGAGGTTGGCGAGGCCGCCTCCGACCCCTTTCGCAAGCTGCATAATCTTATCGGCTTCCGCCTCGGCATAACGTTCGTCGAAATCGGCAAGGTCTTCGCGCAGTTTCGCCTCCACATTGTTCGGATCTGCGAAGGATCTCATGCAGGGAAGGGATCGTTCGAACGGCAGCCCTAGTTTCGCGCGAAGGGTACATTCAGCATAGGTCGACATGATCGAGAAAGACGACTCTACTAGCTGATCCTGACGCGCGCGCTCGACCGCCGCCTCATCGACCCTCTCACTGCGCATTCGATCCATACTCTCGGCGGCGCAGGAGCCGCGTATGCCATAGTACCGATTCTGAACCTCGCATTGGCCCAGACTACGTGAGGTTTGGCGCAGTCTATCCGCCTCATACGCCGCCATTAGGTCAGGCCAGACCGCCGCAAGTCTCCGGGATGCTTCCTTGCGGTCGAGGCCACCCGTCGGCCAGTCAAAACGAGACATGAGTGTGGGCAGATAGCGGCGCAAGCGTTCAGCCTCCACTGCCTCAAATACATCGGGAAACTGTCTGAGCCAGTCCGGTTTGCGTTCTTCTGCGGGCCTTTCATGGGCGCAGTCGGTATCTAGCAGGTCGGCCAGTGTGCATTGGTGCCACGCCCTTGGCTTAATTGGCCTGTTATGGCTGTACCAAGGCTTGGGTGTAAAGAACCCGTCGATCAGACGCTGTTTGAAGGCCGGATCATCCGCAATCGCCTCTTGCGTTGCCGCGACGTAGGCGACGCTTGCGTACCATTTGCTGAACCACCAATAACTGCCGATCCCACCCGCCGAACATAGAAGGTCGCGCAACCCCTCGTGCGCGTTCAAACAGCTATCGAGCACATCGAGATGATGCCTAGCCTCTCGGAATGCGGTGAGTTCCGGTGAGTAGCTGAATCCGTAGGCCAGATCGCGGTAATCGCCTTGCGGCTCCACCCCGATCGCTTCCTCCGCCCGCGCCTGTGACCCCAGCGCGGCATCCTTCTGGCCCGCATGGTACTGCACATAGGCGATGCGCGCCCATCGCCGCGCCAGCGCCGGACCCGTCTCACCCGAAGCCTCCGTCCCTTCAATGAACAGTGGGGCCGCTGCTGCCAGCACGCCCCGGTGTTCGGGATCGGGGCCTTCGCGTCCGTAGAACGAGTCTTTCATCACGTCCCAAAGCAGCATCTCGCCATGCCAATCCGGGTCAGCACCGCCTGTGAGCTGCTGTTCGATCCAGACGGATAGTTGCCCCCACGGATGCTCCCGTCGGCTCTGGTATTCGTCGCTCGATACGATTCTCTCTAACGCACCGCGCTCGTCATTGGTGAAGGCGCGATAGACCGGAAAATCATGGCTGCTGCACCGTTGCCACCTTCGCGCGGTTCTTTCTTCCCCGATAACAAAGGGATCGGTCAGAAGTTGTGAGAAATATCTCTCAGTGCATCCCGTAACGAGCGTGTAGGTCGCATCTCCTACCGGGCATTGATGTTCTCGGTGCGAGTAGCCCTGACAGGACGCTTGGGCCGTATCGACGGTGGACAACGTCAGAAACCACACGAATGCAGCCATCGCTGCATGACGGTACGAAGTCAGAGCCATGCCTTCTCCTCCTCGATACATGTTTGCAACCCTGCGTTACACCACCGGTCGAAACAAGAGCGCATCGTCGCCGGGCTTGTCCTGATGCCCCATTTTACAGCATATGCTGCTTCAGCTTTTCCCGGAACGGGTCCGGGGCGTCAGAATCAAAGGAACCGCCATGTTCTCCCTCGAAGGAAAGAAAGCCCTCGTCACCGGCGCATCGGGCGGGATCGGAGGGGCGATTGCTGAGGCGCTGCACGCGCAGGGCGCGACGCTGGCCCTCTCCGGTACTCGCACCGGCCCGCTGGAGGAATTGCGCGACCGTTTGGGCGAGCGTGCCAGCATCCACCCTTGTAATCTGTCCGACATGTATGCCGTCGATGCGCTGCCGAAGGAAGTGGACGCTGCCCTCGATGGCCTCGATATCCTTGTCA
>CALJIU010000179.1 GCA_937974055.1 uncultured Neomegalonema sp.
CGCTGCGCCAGCGACCACGTAATCGGTCTTGGCTGATACGGACCCTGCAACCTTCGCGCCAAGGCTCTCGGCTTTCGCTTTGGCCTCCGCCCGGCTCGTCTGTTCCAGCGTCCCCGTGAACACCACCGTCTTGCCGGAGAAAACGCCCCCCTCGGCCACCGTCTCCGCATCTTCCACCGTCACATGGGCGCGCAATCGGTGCAGCCGTTCCACCGTCGCCGCCTCGCCAAAGACCGAGGCCAGCGTATCGACCAGCACGCCGCCCACCCCGTCGATGCCGAGCAGCGTCTCGCGGACGCGCCCGATTCCCTCCTCCTCCAGCAGGCGCTTGCGCTCGCGCCGCGCCTCCGCCGCCTCCAGCCCGGTCAGCCGCGCGCGCACCGCCTTCTCCTCCGCCGCCAGCTCGATCATCGCCGCCTCGAACGCCGCCCACGAGCCATAGGCCCGCCCCAGCATCGCGGCGGTCGTGCGCCCCACATGCCGGATGCCGAGGCCATACAGGAACCGCGCAAAGGGCAGAATGCGCCGCGCGTCGATTGCCGCGAACAGATTGGCCGCCGACCGCTCGCCCCACCCCTCGCGCGTGCGCAACTCGTCGCCGTGCCGCTCCTCCAGCGTATAGAGGTCCGCCACCTCGCGCACCCATCCCTCCTGCCAAAACGCCTCGGCCTGTTTCACGCCCATCCCGTCGATATCGGCAGCGTCCCGCGCCACGTAATGCCGCAACGCTTCCACCGCTTGGGCCGGACAGACCATGCCGCCGACGCAGCGCCGCCGTGCCTCGCCCTCCTCGCGCACAGCCGCCGATCCGCATTGTGGGCAGGTATCGGGGAAGACGAACGGCACCGCATCCGCCGCCCGCTGCGACAGATCCACGTCGATCACCTGCGGGATCACGTCGCCAGCGCGGCGCACCTGCACTGTATCGCCCACGCGCAGGTCGGTCCCGCCCCGGATCGGCTCACCATCGCCGCCGATGCCCGCGATGTAATCTTCGTTATGCAGCGTTGCATTCGACACCACGACCCCGCCCACCGTCACCGGGCGCAGCTTGGCCACGGGGGTCAGTGATCCGGTTCGACCCACCTGAATCTCGATATCGTCCAGCACCGTCGTCGCCACTTCCGCCGGGAACTTATGCGCCACCGCCCAGCGCGGCGCGCGCGACACCGTGCCCAGCCGCCCTTGGTAATCCAGCCGGTCGACCTTGTAGACCACCCCGTCGATATCATAGCCCAAGGTCGCCCTCTGCGCCTCGATCCCCGCATGATAGGCGACCAGCGCATCGGGCGACTCGCAAAGCCCCATCGCCGGATTGATTGTCAGGCCCCATGACGCAATCGCCCGCAGCACATCGCCCTGCGTCTGCCCCGGCACGGCGGTCACATCCCCCCAGCCATAGGCAAAGAACCGCAGGGGCCGCGATGCTGTGATCGCTGAATCGAGTTGCCGCAACGACCCTGCGGCGGCATTGCGCGGATTGGCAAACACCTTGCCGCCCTCGGCTTCGGCCCGCGCATTCAGCGCCGCGAAATCCGCATGGGACATGTACACCTCGCCCCGCACCTCGAAGACTTCGGGCACATCCCCGGTCAGCGTTTCGGGAATATCCGAGATCGTCCGCGCATTGGCCGTGACATTCTCCCCCGTGCGCCCGTCGCCCCGCGTCGCCGCCTCGACCAGTTTCCCACCCTCGTAGCGCAGCGACAGGGCCAGCCCGTCGATCTTCGGTTCGGCGGTATAGGCCAGCGGCGCATCGGCATCCAGCGACAGGAACCGCCGCACCCGCTCATCGAATTCGCGCACATCCTCGGCATCAAACGCATTTCCGAGCGATAGCATCGGCTGGCGATGGGCGACCTTGGAAAACGCATCCGACACCGCCGCGCCGACGCTCTTTTCGGGGCTGTCTTCGCGCACCAGATGCGGGAATTGCTTCTCCAGCGCCCGGTTCGTCGCGCGCAGCAGGTCGTATTCCGCGTCGGATATCTCCGGCGCATCCTCGCCATGATAGGCCGCATCATGCCGCGCAATCTCACCGGCCAACCACGCCAGTTTCGCGGCGGCTTTCTCTTCGCTCAGGGAATCGTTCTGTGTCATGGGGAAGGGTCTAATGAAATTTGGTAAAAAGAGGAAGAACCGTGAACATCGCCACAGGTCGAAGATTGCGGCGGTGATCTAGAACAGCAAGCCGACGACGGTCGAGTTCGGCCCGAAACAAAAAACTCTCTTCATGCTCCCTCACCCCCCGTTCAACCCCGCAATCACTCCCGGCAACTCCGCCATCGTCTCGATGCAATGATCCGCCTGCGGCCTCAAATCCTCCAGCGCCGCCGGTCCCGTCCCGATGGCGATGCCCACGGCCCCCGCCGCCTTCGCCGCGTGCAGGTCGTGGGTACTGTCCCCCACCATCGCGATCCGCCCCGGATCGACGCCCAAATGCTCGGCATAGGCCAGCACCATCCCCGGTCCCGGCTTTGCCCCATGCCCGCTATCGGCCCCCATGATCGGATCGAACAGATCGGCCAGCCCCAGCACCTCCATCTGTCGCCGGGCCGAATTCTCCTGATCGTTCGTCGCGATCCCCAGCGGCAGCCCCGCCGCCCGCATGGCCCGCAGTGCGATCGGCACTTCGGGGGGCGCATTCACGCAGGCCACGCCTTCCTCGGTCATCCGCGCCGTGATCGTCCCCGCTAGCGATGGATCGGCCCCCAGGATCGGTGCCCAGGCGCGCAGGGTATCCATCGCCGTCCCGGCAATGAAAACCGAGGACGGCAAGAACCGCTCGGCCCCCATATCGAAATCCACCGCCGCCGCCAGCGCCGCGATGCGGGCGTCATCCCCCCCGAAATGCCGGATCACCCGCGCCGCCGCCGGACCCCAAGTCGTGTCGAAATCGACCAAAACCCCGTCCTTGTCGAACAGCACACACTTGATCTTCTTCATGCCCCGCACTCGCGTAAAACGCATTCTCTGGCAGGTTTTTCAACCAAATCGACAAAAAATCCCAAATTTTTTTCCATAGTCTTTCCAATACGTTAACGCGGAAAATCCCAGCAATCGCAAGGCCGCGCCGAAAATAATGCGCCATGGCAGCGACGGAAACAGCGCCCCGTTCCCGTTCCACAGGCATCATCAGGGCAAACACCGGCATAGGGCCGATGATACGCCCTCGTTACCAGAAGGAACTGCTCCTATGAAGAAGTTCATCATCGCCATGATCGCCGCCCTCGGAATGGGCGCAGCCGCCGCCCCCGCCAGTGCGGGCAGCTCGTTCAGCGTTTCGGGCTATATCAGCGCCCCTGTCTACAGCCATGGTACGTCTTATTATGGCTCGTCCTATTACGCGCCGACCTACGTCGCCCCGCGCTATGTCGCGCCGCGCTACTATGCCCCGGCCCCTGTCATCACCTACAGCTTCGGTAATTCGTATTACAAGCCGCACCGCGCCCACCGCAAAGCCCGCCGTGCCGCACGTCGTGCCTATCGCCGCGCCCTGCACCGCCATGGCCACTACGGCTGGTAATTGTTACAGCAAATTGCGTCGTACTTGAATCGAGCGGCAAGTCTTCGCGTTTGAGCCACAAGGCGAGAGGCAGCGAAACTTGCCTCAAGATATGCGCAAATTGCTGTAACCGGAGGCAACAGGCTCACTCCCCCTTCTGCCTCCGGGGGTT
>CALJIU010000180.1 GCA_937974055.1 uncultured Neomegalonema sp.
GGCCGCAATGGACCCCGCGATCCCGCGCGCGCGCTCTTCATCTCCTGCGCCCAGCGCGCGGGCGGTCAAGGCCCCCATCGCGATGGCAAGGCCGATACTGACCGAGGTGAAGAAGAACAACAGCGTCCCCGCATAGCCCACCGCCGCCGCCAGCGATTCCTCGCCCAACAATGCGATGAAGTACAGATCGGCAAGATCGACGAGGAAAATGGCCAGAAGACCCGCCCCGGAACTGAGCGTCATCACGATCGTATGTCGCAGGATCGATCCCGTGACGAATTTGCCGGTCTTGGGTGCCATGTGTCGGCTCTACGCCAAGGGGAAGGTCGGGTCCAGCCCATCCAACCCTTCCAAATCGGCCCTTTCGATCCCTCTCGACGACGCCAATCAAATCCAGAATCTCTCTTCACCGCTCCATAAATTATATGACGTACGGGACACCTCAAACAGCAGTCGCACCAATACATCCCCCGCCCTGCGGCGACGGCTCTCAACTCTCGACCCTAAACCCGATCATCATGGAGGCGCTTTCATCCCCGCCAGCGCCATGAGTGCCAACTCATGCACTTCTGCCAGCAGCAAATCGATGGGCCGTTTGCCCCTCTCCACATGCCCCGGCGGTCTACCGGGGCGCATCACCCGCATCGGCCTTTCCATCCCGGCCTGCTTCCGCGCCAACCGCTTTGCCTGCCCCGAAAGTCAAGCGCGCGCTGCTACGAAAAATTGCGCAAATCGCTATGACGCAAGGGCGGTGACGATGGCGATATCCGCTCTGTCCAAAGATAGTTCCGCATGGCGGGACAGGCTGCTCAGATTGGCGGCAACCGCATCGGCGGCCCCGTCTTCGCCCGCCCGCAACCCGGCGAGGTGATCCATCTGCAGGCGCTCGACCGCTTGTTCGGCCTTGGCCACCTGCTGCCGTGCGGCTTGGGACAGGGCATCCGGCGCGCCCTTCCACGCATGACGCAGCGCGCGCAGCGGCTCGACCCGGTCGGCCCGCCAATCACGGCTGAACGCGACCGCCTGCGCCATCGCCTCGTCCGACAGGCGCACCCCCTCCACCCCGCACCACAGGCAGAACAGCAACAGCGGCACATCCGCCCCGTCGCGATCCTGTAGGCGCAGGAAAGCCGCACGCGCATCATCGGGCAGATAGACGCCCAACGCGAACCGCCAGAATCTTGCAGCATTCGTATCAGGCTCTACCATCATGCGCTTCCCTGTAGTACAATTCTACTTCCGCAATTCCAGAGCCTATGCCATGACCGAATTCGAAGATGAAGCCGACCAGCGCGCCCGGCTCGAAGAATTGCGCATCGAGCATCGCAAACTCGACGAGGAAATCGCGGGGGGCGAACAGGGTCCGCTGCGGGATCAACTGCTCGTCACCCGGCTCAAGCGCAAGAAACTGGCCCTTAAAGACGAGATTGCCCGCCTGATGGACAGCCTGCAACCCGATATCATCGCATGACGACCCCTGTCGTCGGAATCCTGATGGGCAGTCAATCGGACTGGCCCACGATGAAGGCCGCCGCCGATATGCTCGATGCGCTCGGCGTGGCCTACGAGACGCGCATCGTCTCGGCCCATCGCACCCCCGACCGCATGTTTACCTATGCCGAACAGGCACGCGAACGGGGCATCCGCGTGATCGTCGCCGGGGCGGGCGGTGCCGCGCATCTGCCGGGGATGCTGGCCGCAAAGACATCGCTGCCGGTGCTCGGCGTGCCGGTGCAGAGCAAGGCGCTGTCGGGCATGGACAGCCTGCTCTCCATCGTGCAGATGCCAAAGGGCATCCCGGTCGGGACATTGGCCATCGGCGAGGCGGGGGCCGCGAATGCGGGGCTGCTGGCCGCGCGAATTCTGGGCGCGTTCGACGATGCGCTGGCCGGTCGGGTCGAGGGTTGGATGCGGGCGCAGGGCGACTCGGTGGCCGAAATTCCAACGGATGATATCCCATGACCACCATCGGAATCCTCGGCGGGGGACAATTGGGGCGGATGCTGGCCATGGCCGCCGCGCGCCTCGGCATCGACGCGCATATCTACTGCCCGGACGAAAACTCACCCGCCGCACGGGTCGCGGCGCGGGCGACCGTGGCGGGCTATGACGACCGCGAGGCACTGACCGCCTTCGCCGATAGCGTGGATGCGATCACCACCGAATTCGAGAACGTCCCCGCCGAAACCGCACGCTTCCTCGCCACCCGCCGCCCGGTGCACCCCTCGGCGGATGCGCTGGAAATCGCGCAGGACCGGGTGCTGGAAAAGACGTTCCTGAACGAGACGGGCATCGGCACGGCCCCGTGGCGCAGCGTGGACAGCATCGACGACCTCACGGCCTCGCTGGACGAGATCGGCCCGCGCGGGGTGCTAAAAACCCGCCGCCTCGGCTATGACGGCAAGGGCCAAGCGCGGCTGAACGGGCCAGACGATATCGCGGCGGCCTTCGCCGACATGGCGGACGCACCCGCCATACTTGAAGGGCTGGCCGCATTCGAGCGCGAAATCAGCGTCATCGCCGCGCGGGCCGAAGACGGGACCGTCCGCTGCTACGATCCGGGCGAGAACCGCCATTCCGACGGCATCCTGCGCGAGACGGTCGTACCGGCGGATATCGACGGCGCGACCTATGACGAGGCGCTGGCCATCGCCGAGCGGATCGTGGGGGCGCTGGAATATGTCGGCGTGATCGGGGTGGAGATGTTCGCGATGCAGGACGGCACGCTGCTGGTCAACGAAATCGCGCCGCGCGTCCACAATACCGGCCACTGGACCATCGAAGGCTGCGCCATCAGCCAATTCGAGCAGCATGTGCGCGCCGTCTGCGGCCTGCCACTGGGCGACCCGGCGCGGCATTCGGATGCGGTGATGGAAAACCTGATCGGCAACGACATCGACGCCCTGCCCACCCTGCTGGCCGAAGCCGGGGCGGCGGTGCATCTCTACGGCAAGGGCGATGCGCGGCCCGGTCGAAAGATGGGGCATGTGACGCGGTTGGTCGTGGAGTAACGCAGCCCCGGACTCGATCCGGGGCCTCCATGAACCCGCGTTGAACGTCGAGGCTAAGGGTCTTCGCCCGGAACAGAGCGGTCTGGCGTCTAAACCCGCATCGGCATCACAACATACACCGCCGCATCGTCGCCCTCTTCGCTCACCAGCGTCGGCGCGCCCGCGTCGAGGAACTTGAACACGGCGTTCTCCCGCTCGATCTGGCTGGCGATTTCCTGCAGGTACTTCGCGTTGAAGCCGATGGTGATTGCCTCATCGGGATAGGCGACGATCATCTCCTCGTCCGCCGTGCCGCTGTCGGGGGCGTTGACCGAGAGCGTCAGCTTGTCGTCCTCCAGCGCCAGCTTGACGGCGCGCGACTTCTCGGAACTCACCGTCGCGACACGATCGACAGCCTTGGCGAACTGGGCCGCATCGACGGTCAGGGTCTTGTCGTTCTTGTCGGGGATCACGCGGGTATAATCCGGGAACTGCCCGTCGATCACCTTCGAGGTCAGCACCAGCCGGTCGGCGGTAATGCGGATCTTCGTCTCGGAGACGGCGACCTGCACGACCTGATCTTCTTCATCCAGCAGCTTGACCAGCTCGTTGATCGTCTTGCGCGGAACGATGATCCCGACCATGCCCTCCGACCCCGGCGGGACCATCGTGTCGATGCGGGCGAGGCGGTGGCCATCGGTGGCCACGGCGCGCAGGCTCTGGCCGTCAGGGGTGATGTGCAGGTACACGCCGTTGAGATAGTAGCGCGTTTCCTCGGTCGAAATGGCGAAGCGCGTCTTCTCGAACAACCGGCGCAGGATACCGCCCGGCAACTCGAATTGCTGGTCGTAATTATCCCCCGCCATGACCGGAAAATCATCGGCGGGCAGTGTGGCAAGGGCAAAGCGCGAGCGGCCCGCGCTGACGCTGGCGCGCTGGTCCTCCGGATCGACGGCAATCGACACCTCGGCCCCATCGGGCAGCTTGCGCACGATTTCATACAGCGTCTG
>CALJIU010000181.1 GCA_937974055.1 uncultured Neomegalonema sp.
ATCACGCCACGCAATGGCTCTGGACATACAACAACGACAGACCCAACATGGCCATCGGCGGCATCACGCCCGCACAGAAACTGAAAATCGCCGCCTGAATTCTAGCAACGCCACCCGCTAAAAACGGGGGGATTACCGAAGGAACTCTGCGAACTGCTACAAAACCGCGAGCGCGAGATGATCGAACACGAGCACCAGAATCGCCAACGCGAAGGCCCGGCACCCGGACGGGATCGCGGCGGCTTCGGTTTCGACTGATCGCCGTCCTCGCGGCACACACCGTTGCCCACCGCCAAACCTCGGTCCTCCGCCGCCTCTTACGGGCGCTCCGGACCTCATTTGGCCGTGGACAACAGAATTTTGAAGCGGCGGGTTTCTCAAGGACAATCAATCGCCTCAACTCGCGAAATAGCACGGTGCAGTTCAAATTTGCCATGCATCATGATGGTCGTGTCCCGTTTTTGTGCCGCTCCCAGTGCTCGTTTATGCCACCTTCCGCTCGAAAGCGATTGGGCTTTTCCAGCCCAATGCTGAGTGCCTTCGGCGCGGATTGTAGAAACCATTGATATATTGGAAGATTGCGACTTCAGCTTCCCGGCGCGTTAGCCACGATCTTCGCCAGATCAGTTCTGCCTTTATAGTTTTGAAGAAGGTTTCTACGGCAGAATTGTCATAGCAATTTCCCTTGCCGCTCATAGACACTTGGAACCCGTGCTGGCGCATCAGCTTCTGGTAATCGTGAGAACAGTATTGCGATCCGCGATCCGTATGATGAATGCAGTCTTTGGGCGGTTGCCTGAGCGCCACAGCCATCTTCAATGCTCTGATCGCCAAATCACGTTTCATGCGGTTCGACACGGCCCAACCGATCACCCGGCGTGAATGCAGATCGAGGATGACGGCCAGGTAGAGCCAGCCTTCGCGGGTCCATACATAGCTGATGTCGCCAGCCCATTTCTGATTTGGCCGATCCGCATGGAAATCCCGGTTCAGCAGGTTCGGGGCGATGTTAAACGCATGGTTGCTGTCGGTGGTCACTTTATGTTTTTTCGATCTTTCAACGCGGATATCATTCTCGCGCATAAGCCGACCGACACGACGGTGACCGACGTTCAGACCCAATTCTTTCAATTCCTCGGTCATGCGTGGACGGCCATAACTGCCTAGGCTGAGACGGGATTGTTCCTTAATGTGGGCCAGGACAACCATGTCGCTCCGTTGCCTTTGGCTGGCAGATCGGCTGCGATAGGCCCGCAGGCCACGTGAGCTGACACCCAATACATCGCACATACGCTGCGAACAAAAGGCGTCGCTGTGTTCTTCAATGAACCTGAACCTCATGGCTTTTGGCCCGCGAAGAACTGCGTTGCCTTTTTTAGAATCTCCCTCTCCTCCTTGAGAATGCGGTTCTCTCGTCGAAGCCGCTCATTCTCACGCGCAAGATCCAGGTCCTTGTCAGAAACACCATCAGTGTCGCGATGCGCCGTCACCCACTTGTTCAGCGTCGACAGGCCAACGCCCAAGTCAGATGCCACCTGCTTGCGAGTCAGCCCGCTTGTCAACGCGATCCGCGCCGCATCAGCACGAAACGCGTCCGTCCGTTTCAGGCCCATAGTTCATCTCCTTTGTTGCAATAAATGCTATAAAAGGAGCGGCATCAAACCGGGACACGACCACGATGTCCGGGGCAGCGTCACCGACGGGATCGAAGTGCTGAGGAACATGAGCGAGCGTCGGGCGGTGTTCGTCGCAGGTAATCACGAGTTCTATGGCTTCGACGGTACATCGCTGGAAGAGGCATATGCCGAAGGGCGGGAGAAGGCAGGGGAGGGCGGTCCCGTCCATCTGCTGGAGAACGAGGCGCTGGTCCTGGACGGGGTGCGATTCCTCGGAACGACGCTCTGGACCGATTACGCGCTCTACGGCGAGGAGCACCGGGAGGCGACGATGGAGGTCGCCCAGCGTGGTCTGAACGATCATCGCCTGATCCGGCTCAGGGAAGCCTCAGGAGCGTCGAGGAGGTTCCTGTCCTCCGATGCCTGCAATTCACCGCAAAGCCCTCCAGTGGCTCTCAGGGGCGCTCTGCGAGCCTTTCGACGGCCTCACGGTCGTCTGCACTCACCATGCCCCTCACAGGCGCTCTGTGGCGGCGCAGTTCGAGGGCGATCTGCTGTCCGCAGCGTTCGTGTCGCATTTGCCGGAGTTGGTCGAGGGGCCGAACGCCCCGGCCCTGTGGATTCACGGCCATACCCACGTCGCCATGGATTATAGGGTCGGGAGGTGTCGCGTGGTCTGCAATCCGCTCGGATATCCGCAGGAGAGAACCGGCGTGGATACCGCGCTGGTCATCGAGGTCTGAGGCGCTCTTCGGATTACCGACGACCGGACGCCCGACGCTTCGGAGGCCGTCATTCATCCCGTTGTTCCGATGGAGAGATCGCGGCGCGCAGCCGCTTCAAACTGGATTTGTAATACAACAATCCTTATCCCGCCATCTCACTTCGGGGCGGTTTTCGCGCATCGCAGCGGGATCGAGGAGGCGCAGGGCAGGGTGGTGATGCCCGAACTTTTGACAACTCCTGGAATCTCTTGGCCGTTCTCGAATGTTCCTGACCGCTTCCGAACGAACTGTTGGAAACTTTCAAAATCTCTTGAAAACTCTTGGCCGATCTTAGCCGAAAGGTCGGATAGCGGAGCCAGCCGCCTACCACCATCCCCCGGCGTTGAAGAAGCACAGATCGACGAAGCCCCGTCCTGTCGCCTCGTACTTCCCACCGAGGGCCGTGCAGCCGGTGGCGGTGTTCATCGCGAGACGGGCGGCGAGCGCGGAGACGATCAGGATCGCGAATGCCAAGGAGGGGGTAGCCCAGAGCCATGTCCGGTTGATGCGCCGGAGCCGGTCGAGTTCGCCCTTCTGTCCGGTGTGTTCCAGCCGCGCCCATTCGGAGGTTGCCCCGACGTGTTCGAGGACGGGTGCGAGGCTTTCGTGAATGGTCCTGCGCACCACGGCGCGCATCGAGCCGTCTGCCTGTTCGAGCGCTCCGAGCCTTGTGTCGATATTCGCAATGTTCTCGTCCAGTGTCTGGAGTGCGCTGGCGACCGAGCCGAGTATCGCCGGATCGATGGCTTTCGGGTCCGGTGTCCTCGTCGCCGCCTTGGCCATAACGTCGAGTTCCTCTTCCATGGCATCGAGTCGTCCGAGGATGCGCGCGAGCAGTTCGACGACCAGCTCGTCGCGGTCGTTGTCGGACTTGCCGGTGCTCATGTGCGAAACGAATCCCGAGGCTTGTTCCGGGTCTCGGCCATCAGGGCATCGGCTTCTTCTTGCAGCGTCTGCGGATCGACATCGAACCGGGAGGAGGGCGCGGACCCCTCCGCTTCGGCTTTCTCCGCACCGCCTTTGCCGCCGGGTCGTTCCCAATCCTCGAACGCTTTCCGATCAGCCTCGCGTGTCACACCGTCGAGGATCCGATCCAGCACGAGGGCGGCTTCGACATCGCGGGATGCCAGCTCAAAGAGCGCACCGCCCGCGATGACCTTGCGGCGGGTATCGAGCTTGCGGGCATTGCTGGCATGGCGCGCCCGTGCCTGATCGTACCGGGCTTTCGCCTGGGCCTTGGCCTTCTCGTATTCTTCCTTCGCCTTGGCGAGTTCATGTTCGGGTGTCGGCATGGGATTTTCCGTAACGATTGCGAGGACTGGTCAGAACAACCAGACGACCGTTCTATTACGGTACAGCGTAGATGGCTACCATCCCGCGACGATCCGGATATCACAGCAAGAGCGCGTCCCGGAGTGTTGTACTTCGTAACAGGATGTGCCAACACGAGGCGACTGGAGGGAGACAAGTGCGCACATTAGCAAACTCTGCGAGTTTGCGTCGGCCCCGCCGGGGCCTCGTGCGATCTATCGGGGGCGGTGCCCCCAGCCGATGGCTTCCCCGTCCGCGCCGGTGCGCGGAATGCGAGGGGCTCCACCCCTCCCGCTCCCGGCCAGCGGAACGCCCGCTGGACTGCGGATGCGCCCGCCGCCCTCTCTACGGCGCTATGGGGGCGCGTTCGGGCGACGGGCGAAGACGAGAAACCGCGCGTCGGACCGGAAAGCCGGTCCGTGTCGAAAATGGCGAAACGGCTGCGAAGGGAGGGGATCGAGATGGCGAGTTATCATCTGAACGTGAAAACGATCTCCCGCTCGCAAGGCCGATCCGCGACCGCTGCGGCGGCGTACCGGGCAGCGGAGCGTATCCGGTGCGAGCGTTACGGGATCGAGCATGACTACACCCGCAAGGGCGGGGTCGTGGATACGCAGATGTTCGCTCCCGGTGATTCCGATGTTGCGGCGTGGATCGAAGATCGCGAGCAATTATGGAATCTGGTCGAGGCGCGGGAAACCCGGAAGAATTCCGTCGTCGCCCGTGAGTGGACGGTGGCGCTTCCTGCCGAGCTGTCTCCCGATCAGCGCCGCAAGCTGGCGCACGATTTCGCCTGTACCCTCGTGGATCGCTACGGGGTGATCGCCGATGTCGCGATCCACGCCCCGCACCGGGAAGGGGACGAGCGCAACCACCATGCGCATATCCTCACCACAACGCGACGGGTCGAGGGAGAGGGCTTCGGGGAGAAGACGCGCGAACTGGACGTGAAGAAGACCAGCAGCGTCGAGGTTTCCGCCATGCGCCGGACATGGGCCGAGTTGCAGAACGAAGCACTGGAGCGGGCGGAGGTGGAAGGCCGCGTCGATCATCGTTCATTGGAAGCACAGCGCGAGGAGGCGCAACGTGCCGCCTGCGAGGCCGAGGAGCGGGGGCGCGAGGAGGAGAACGCGCTACGGCTGCGTCTGATAGCCGAGGAGCTGCACCGGCAACCGGAGCCGAAGCTGGGACCGCGTACTAGCGCCATGGAGCGCAGGGCGAAGCAGGAGGCCGAGCGGGAAGGCAAGGAGTATGTCCCCGTTACCGAACGCGGGGCCGAGGTTGCCGAGCGGCGGGCGGAGCGGTCGCTGTTCGAGGAGGTACGTGGGCGTTTCGACACCGCGCGGGAGGTCTACGCGCAGGCCCGCGAGCAAGGGGAAGGGCGGCGGGAGGCTGTTACCGCCGCGCTCAGGGCGCTTGTGGACCGCGAGAAGGAGCGGGAGGTTAGGAGAGAGGCCGAACGTGTCGTGGCACAAAGTAGGGAGCGCGGGAGGGATCAACCGTCCGCCGAGGACCGGCTGAAGGGTCTGCTGGCGAAAGAGGACGGGGTATCGCCGGAAGAACCCCGCGAGCAGGTCCGGTCACAGGAGAGCAGGCAACAGGAACCCGATACCGGGGAGGTGCAGCGCCAACAGGCCGAAGAACAGCGCAGGGCGCAGGAACTCGCCCGCGAAGAGGAAAAACGCGAGAGACGCCGGGGTAGAGGGCGCAGCAGGTAGGAAACCTCGATCCGTGAGGGCAGGACCGCCTATCAGTCGCGGATCAGGAAGTCGTCCATATTGCCGCCCGCATCGAGGGCCTCAGTGACCCACTTCGGCTTGCGTCCGCGTCCCGTCCAGGTCTGCGATCCATCCGCCGGATTGCGGTACTTAGGCGCGACGGGCTTGCGTTCCTTCGCCGCCTTGGGCGCATTCCCGAACAGGTCGGCCATCTCGAAGCCCTTGGATTTGGCCAGTTCCGCCAGTTCGGCCTTTACCGCGTCCTTCTCGGCATTCTCGCGCTCCGCGATCTTCTGCGCAATCATCGGAGCGGCAGACTTCAAGTCAGCGAGGCTGTGAATTCACGTCGAAGTGCAATTTTCTCTGCCTCAGTTACGCGGTTCCGTTCATGAGGTCCACGAGGTTTTCGCGGAATACTTCGGTCGGCGTCCTATAGCCGAGGCACTTTCTGGGCGTTGTGTTCAGATGCTCTGCGACGGCTCTGAGGTACGTGGTCGTCAGCGTGTTGGGATCGCGCTTGCGCGGCAGGTATTTTCTGAGCCGATTGTTGGTGTTCTCCACCGAACCCTTCTGCCAGGGGGATTGCGGATCGCAGAACCATGCCTCTGCACCGATACCGGCCTTGAGATGGGACCATGCTGTGAACTCGGTTCCTCGATCAAAGGTGATCGAGCGCCGCGCGAGGCAGGGCAGGGGGGCGAGCTGCACGATCAGCTCCTCCATGACCGGGATGGACCGGCGGTCCCGGTTCTTCGCGAGCACGGTGAAGCGGCTGACCCGCTCGACCAGCGTCGTGACGTTTGCCGTCCCGAACGTCTTGCGGAACATCATCAGGTCGCATTCCCAGTTCCCGAACTGGCTGCGATCCGAGACCTCGGGCGGGCGCAGGACGATGCTGCGCTCTGGATCGAAGCGGTGACCGTGGTGACGCCGCGTTCCGCGCGGTTTGCGGCGACGGCGATGCTCGGGCAGGTGCCGGTACCATTCCTCCGCACGACCGTCCGGTGAGTACGCGAAGCGGTAGATCGCCTCGTGGCTGACGCGAACGGGATGGCGCTCGTGTTTCATCCTGCCCGCGATCTGTTCCGGCGACCAGCCGCCTTTCAGCCTGTCGATGACGGCAGCTTTTACCTGCGGATACATGATCATCTTGCGATGAACCGCTCGGCGTTCCTCGTAGTTCCGCTGCGCGATCTTGCCGTAGTAACCGTTGATCGTCGGCCATTCCTCATCGACAAACCGGTTGCGCCTGATCTCGCGGTAGATCGTCGAAGCTGAACGGTCGAGCTTCAGCGCAATCTCCGCAACCGGCACACCTGTTTCAAGCCAATCAGCCAGTCGCAATCGCTCTTCAAGATCGAGGTGAGAGTAGTGACGTCCCATCGGCATCCTCCATGCAAGTCACTGTTTTTCTAAAGCACTTGCACTTCGAACGTGAATCCACCCTGGCAACGGTCTCGCCGAGGCGCACGGTGTTCCAGTGAGTGATAATGGCGGCGAGCAAGTTACCGCGACACCTCCGTCACGGATCTCGCTGCCGAACTCGGTGTCAAGCTAGTGACGATCTACCGATACGCTGGGCCGAAAGAAGAGTTACGAGAGAACGGAAAAAGGGTTCTCGACGCTTGAGGTAGAATCTCGCCCCCTCCCGCAAACGACCCCAACGGCGTCGGCTGGACGCTTAGCACGTACCAGCGCCAGCGGTTCCGGGCAGAATCGAATTTCTCTAACCGTAGGTACATGGTCGGGCAAAATGCATCTTGTGCGGATGGATCGTTAACGCTACCATAACCTTCGGTACTCGAGGAAAGACCCGCAAAGGCGTTATAGTAAATATACTGATGTTTTGAAATTAATATTTCACACCAACAGTGTGTTTATATGTAGATCATATCTAAGTGCATCTGTGCAAATTGGTTATGGAATCTACTCCATAAGGAATAAATGAAAGAGGAACATCTGATCCGTTCATTACAATTTTAGTTAGAGAGAGTTTATTTCTTGAAGCTTTGAAAATCAAATCCATGCCTCCAGGCTCAGATGGAAGTACACCATATTTTTCTTTATAAATTAGCATGTAAAAAAGCGAATCCCCGGAAGATATTTTTAGTGTTTCTTTTTTCTCGTTATGAGCTATATGGCGGGCTTTTATAATTGGTTTCTTATTTTTTGTGTGGCTTAAAAAAATATTGTTGTCGGCTATTTCAAATAATCCGATGCTGCACTGAAAGCTGTCTTCGCCCCAAAAGCCTCTCCATTCCGAAAGATCCGATCCTACTGCGCGGGTGCAGTTCACTAGTGCAAGTGCAAAAGTGCATAAGTATATGAATTTGAAGGATTTTATTCTCATGGTTAGTTTCTCCTTTTCTCTTGCATTTTGTGGTAGGCAAAGCAACAGTACTTCAATAGATCACTTGTTCTAAAAAATAATGAAGGTGAACGATGACTGATGCAGCTGGAAATCCTAATAACTCCAATCAGATAAACGGATGGTCAACTGTTGTTTCAGTATATACAGAATTTAGAAATACCCAGATTAATTCAGCTTTGACAGAAGCTGCAAAAGCTGCTGCTGAAATTAAAGATTACCAATTTGATCAATTGCCAAATGGAGTCTTTACCGGTGACGCAATTAGATCTGCAATAGATCTCCAACAGAATCTTGACAGTTTTGATAAGGCGGTATCAGCAGTAGATGCATTCGATAATTTAGGTTCTGATGGGTTCGATCAAGCCGATGGTTCAGCTTTTGCTAAAAGCGTTATAGATGTTGGTAGGATACCTAAGCTTATAGCCGTTCAAGCAGATTTCTTGGGTGGGTATATTCCAGGATTATCAACCCTGGCCGATGTTATGAACGGTATCTCAAATAGTATAGAACCAATTTTACGTGCAGCTGAGGATGTTCTTACGAGAACTGGTGTAGATGACATCAACCCGAATGGTGATGAAGACGGCGGCGGAACCACCGGTGGTGGCGGAACTGACGGCGGCGGCGGCGGAACCACCGGTGGTGGTGGTGGAATAATGAGTGCCCTAAGTTCATTCTTTGGTGCTATATCGGGTATGTTTACCCCATTAATAATTGATTTGGATTCTGATGGAGTAGAGGTTACAAACTATATAAATTCTTCAGTTAAATTTGATTTATCTGAAAATGGCTTTGCTCAGAGAACTGCTTGGGTAAATGGAGATGACGGATTTCTTGCTATAGATTACAATAAAGATGGAATAATAAATAGCAATGCAGAGCTTTTTGGCAGTGTAAGTGAAGATGGATTTACACAATTATCTTATATTGATAGCAATAATGATGGATTGATAAACAGTGAAGACGAAATGTTTTCAGATTTGCTGATTTGGAAGGATGGAAATGCAGATGGTATTACAGATAATGGCGAAATATCGAATATAGGTAATTATGGGATAAGCAGCATAAGCTTAGAGTATCAGCTGATAGACGAGTATAATAACGGTAATCACGTATCGCATCGAAGTGTTGTTGAATGGACAGACGGAACATTAAGTTCGGTTGAAGATGTTTGGTTCCAAGCTAGCAAATTTGATACCCAATTTATTGCATATGATGAAAGTAAATTTAATAATGAAAACTTTTTACTTCCGACTATTAAGGGTTCGGGTGAATTGAAGGATCTTCATTTTGCATATAATGAAGATGGCGATTTGGTCGAGTTTGCAAAATCACTTGTAAATACAGCAAATAAAGGTGATATATCAAAATTCATAGTCGATTTTAGAGATTTTGCTTTCAGTTGGGCTGATGTATCTGATGTAGATATTAACAGTAGGGGTCCGAATGTAAATGCTAAACACTTAGAGTTTATCGAAGCTTTCTTTGGTACCGAATTCAATCAAGGTTCTCTATTCGGAACTTCTCCAGGACCACAAGCAGGCGCTCAACTGGAACTTCTATATGTAGACGTAGTAAACTTTCTTGCTGCAAAGTTTTTGCGACAAGTTGAATTTACCGTCAGAAATCATCCAGATTTTCAATTAACTTCGATCAATGTAGAAATATTTTCTAATATCGAATTTGACTTCAAAAGTGACACTTTTGATGAATCAATATCAGATCACATTGCAGAAATTGCAAATTATATGAACGGCGACGAAATATCAGCTATTGATGCAGCTTTGCTTATTTCGCTTGTGAGAAATGAGGCAACTATAAATGGTGCCGATTTTGAGAAAATTATTGACGAAGTTTATACAGAAGATTCGGAAATAGAATTTGTAGAGTCAACTCTTTCGCAAGTTTGGGTCTCAGGAACAAGTGAAGACGATATAATATCTGGTTCCTCAAAGAATGAAATTCTAGATGCTGGTGAGGGGAATGACATTCTACTAGGCGGCTTTGGGAGTGATACATACATTTGGAGTGAGGGGCGCGGCAACAACGTGATCGACGAGTACGGCTACGGTTCCGCCGACAGCGATACGATTGCCTTGGACGGACTGACCGCCACCGACGTGACCCTCGCCCGCACCGATGACGACCTGGAGATCGTCGCCACCGCCTCCGGCGAGACCCTGACCGTCCAGGATCATTTCAGGGGAACACGATATGGGATCGAGACCATCGTCTTCGCCGATGGTGAGCAATTCGACCGAAGCGCAATTGTATCGGCAGCGTGGTTCCGGGGTGATGACAGCGATGAAACCCTGATCGGGAGCGGGGCATCGGAAACGTTCGACAGCGGCGGTGGAGACGATGTGATTGAAGGGGGCTATGGCTCGGACACCTATATCTGGGGAGTCGGGCATGGCAACGATTTGATCGATGAACTGGGTTACGGAGCCGCTGATACCGACGTCATTTCGTTCGAAGGATTGAATGCTGAGGATGTGACGCTGGTTCGCATCGGGGATGATCTTGCGATCACCGCTGACAGCTCAGATGAAACTCTCGTTGTTCAGGACCACTTCAGCGGCACGAGATACGGAATCGAAACGATCATCTTTGCGGATGGTAATGAAATCGACCGTGATGCAATCGTAGCTGATGCGATGGTTCAGGGTACTGATGGGGATGATATCCTAATAGGTACCAGTGCATCAGAGACATTCAACGGTGGCGGCGGTGACGACCTCATCAAGGGTGGTTACGGCTCGGATACCTATGTTTGGGGAACGGGACACGGGAACAACATCGTTGACGAATACGGATACGCCACCGGCGATAGCGATACGCTTGTACTGGATGAACTTGTTGCAGGGGATCTAATCTTTGCGCGTACAGGGAACGACCTGTCCATCGCTGTGAGCGCTTCAGATGAAGTCATCACGATTCAAGATCACTTCAGAGGCGCGAGGTTCGGGATCGAGACCATCGCATTCGCCAATGGAGAAACCTTAGACCAAGATGCAATCGAGGCGGCATCTTGGTATAGGGGCAATGACGGCGATGAAACCCTGATTGGCAGTAATGCATCGGAAACGTTCGATGGCGGTGGCGGTGACGACCTTCTCAAGGGTGGCTATGGCTCGGATACCTATGTCTGGGGGACGGGGCGTGGAAACGATACCATCGATGAGTATGGATATGCGAACGGCGAGAACGACCGGCTCGTGTTGGATGGACTCAACGAAAGCGACGTAACCCTAGCGCGAACAGGCAACGATCTCAGCATCATTGCTGATAGTTCGCAGGAGACGATCACCGTTCAGGACCACTTCAGAGCTACGCGATATGGCATCGAAACCATCGTCTTCGCTGACGGCCAGGAATTGGATCGAGACGCCACACTTCTTGTAGAGGAGGCGCCTGAAGAAACGCCTGAGGCGGCATTCGAAGAGGCGCTACATCTGGAGAAAGGCATAATCGCCGATGGTGCTTTCGGAAACAAGTTCGACGGACAGATGGATGATGACGGCATCATCGTGTTTAGTTTCGACGGTGGTGCCGGTGATCTCGCACTGTCGCTGAATGGCTACGATATCGACTACGCCAATGAAGTCGAGGTGCTGCTCAATGGAGAAAGCTTCGGGTTCCTTGAAAAAGGACTGAACAATGGGCTTTCGGCTCATGCGTTCGAGATTTCCCTCGATCAGCAGATTGATGGAAGCAATGAGCTTGGATTCCGTCAGAATACCAATCTGACATGGAAGTGGGGCGTTACCGATGTGCTTATCGACGACATTATAATGTAGAGTACTATATGCGGCTCTGCTGACAGCTCCTTCCCAGAGCTTTGACGGTTCCGGGAAGGTTTATAATCATCGAATGACAGGGACAAATTTGGTGAAATACCACTTCGAGATATCAGAACCAGACGATCTTAAAACAGTCCGTTTCCACGCTAAGTCTGACACGCCCTTCGGGGCGATAAGCGTTGGTGACATACTTCACTGTGGAGACATGTTGCCGGGCGACCGTCTTGAGGTCAGCGGAGTCGAACACCTATTTTGGGAGAGCGGTGGCGTTGTCACTCAAAAAATATGTATTCATACAAAGAATACAGCATGGAGTGAGGCGGCTGGAACCTGGAAACGCACTGATTAAGGGCTTACCTTTCTGGCTGAGAGTAAAGTTCAGAACGATCACGACCACATCCGCGCGGCAATATCCTGCTCTTCCTTGCCAACGGCATCGGCATAGATCGCCGTCGTGGAGAGCTGGGCGTGCCCCATCCACTTCGACAGCATGTGCAGCGGAACGCCCTTCACGGTGGCGTTGATCCCGAACCCGTGCCGCAGACCCTTGGGGCTGCGATGCGGGGCGTCGGGAAGGCCCGCCTCGATCATCACGCCCTTGACGATCTGCCAGATTCTCACGCGCGACAGGGGCCAGATCGGAGCCTTGGCCTTCTTCGGCGTCCTCTGGGCCTCGCGGATGCCGTGCGCGGTGTTCAGGGTATCGAGATAGTCGGGCGGGACGGGAACGGCCCTGTAGACGATCCTGGGCCGCCCTGCCCCGTCCTTCCGCTTCTTGAGGCTGCGGAGCGTGACCGTGCCGCCCGAAAGATCGACGCGGGCCGGGGAAATCTCGATCAGCTCTGAGGGACGACAGCCGGTATGGTGCAGCGTCTCGCAGAGCGTCCGGTCGCGCGCCGGTCGCTTGCGAGCAACATCGAGGAAGGCCGCGCGCTCCTCGGCGTTGAGGTACAGCCGGTTGCCGTCGCGGTCATGGAGGCTCATTTCGGACATTTCGACAGAATGCGCGGGAAGCGTTAAATGTCGAGGGCGGACCGTGCCGACGGTCCCACAGGGACGCCCCCGGCATTCCGGTCAGACAGGGGCAAGCGCCCTGCCCTGCCCGCGTCGCGCGGTGTCCGTGCGGTTGGAAAATTTAACGGAATGACCAATTCCGTTAAATTATTCCTTTTTATACAGAGCATGATCTGACTCGAGCACCTCTATGTGCTGGATCAGGTGCAAGCGGAATAGCAATCGCTTATTTTTCAGTGGTTGCGAGTAGAGAGATTACGTGGGATTGACTGTAAAATCTGGTCGCGCTCACTTCACCGGATAATCATATAATATTGTAGCTAAGGAGTGATAATTACGATGGGTAATATTGAAGACCTTCCTGATTTTCCGGCTTTGAGTCTTCTTTCAGACGCGCTTTGGGCAAAAGGTCCACGCCATGGGGCCGCAGTTCTAATCGGAGCAGGCGTTAGTCGCGGAGCGTTACGGCTTGATGAAACGTCGCCATTGCCACCATTATGGGGCGAACTTGCAGCTGAGATGGCTAGGGAACTTTATAGCCCTTCGGACATCAGCAATGTTCCACAAGACGCACTTCGGCTTGCGGAAGAATATCGCGTAAATATGGGTCGTGCGGCTCTTGAAAGCTTTATTCGACGTCATATTAAAGATGATGGCTGGGAGCCAAGCGAAGTTCATACATCACTATTATCTTTGCCGTGGACTGATATTCTTACTACAAATTATGATACATTGTTGGAGCGTACAGCGATTAAAAGTACACGTGGATACGCTGTGGTTCGGCGAGAAAGTGATCTTGCTGATTCTCGTGCTCCGAGAATTATTAAACTTCATGGATCTTTAGAAGATGGTGCAAGTTTCATTATCTCTGAAGAGGATTTCAGAACCTACCCTCAGCGCCATGCGGCATTTGTCAACGTTGCACGACAGATTTTCATTGAAAATGAGCTTTGTCTCTTGGGGTTTTCTGGTGACGATCCAAACTTTTTAAGTTGGATCGGGTGGGTGCGTGATAATCTTGCTGATCAAGCACGTCGTATTTATCTTGTTGGGGCACTTGATCTTGCACCGGTAAAACGGCGTTTGCTGGAAAGCCGCAATATTATTCCCATTGATATGAGTCCACTAATAGAAAAAATAACGGGTGATCCACATAAATTAGCAGCGGATTTATTTCTATCTTTCCTCATAGAGCAGAAGCCACCCGAACAGGCTTCGTGGGAACCTGTAACCGCGAGCAACTTTCAACCGAAGACAGTTACCGATTCAGATTTCTATAAAGATACTGATAAGGCACTGAAGGCGCTCAATGAGGCCGTAATACTTTGGAAAAAAGATCGGGAAAGCTATCCAGGGTGGATTGTCTGTCCCTACCGTTTTCGCGAGTATATTACTGATGCAATGCCAATGGGTTTTAACTTACCCAAAACTCTTGATTTAATGGAAGATGACGCACGTAGAAACGCTCTATTGGAATTAGCATGGCGTTATGATTGTGCAGGTGACGTTGCGAGCTCTTGGCTTTTTGACAAACTTGACACCTTAGCAACTGAAAAAATAATGTCCGGCATTCCATCGGAATTGTGTCGTGCGGTGGTACAGCTTCTGCTGGATACCGCACGTAGGACGGGCGATGTAGATCGCTTCGATGCCTGTGTTGATCGGTTTCAGGCATTTCATTTCATGGAAGATGTGACTGCGATTGTAGCATATGCTCGTTGTCTTGCTGCACGCGACCGCCTTGACTTTTCCTTCGTAGAACAAACTCTTCAAGAGGTTAGCGGGTACGACCCTATATGGGGGTTCCGGCGGGCTACTCTGCAATTCTGGATCGGCAATGCAGACAACGCGCGTCAGTCAATTCGCGAGGCGGCACGAGAAATTCGGCGTCGTTGTGGTCTCGATGCTAAAAGTACGCCTCTTCGATCTCGTTACGTGTTTGCGCTTCTACTTGCGAAAGCTCTTCGCTGGGAGGATCAAGGCGGACTGCTTGAAGAGCTTGAAGGCTATGACCGGTTTGAGATTCAAACATATGATCCGTTTGAAGAAATACGCTTTCTCGAAGAGAAAGTTGGGAAAAAAATACGTGAACGGCGGGAGCGCCAAATCATTGAACCTTTATTTGAACCAGGTGCTTATCGCGATCCTGCCAACACTGTTCATTTTACAAGTGAAAGCTTGGCACACATTTACACACAGTTTCTTCATGTTTCAGAGCGCGCTGGATTGCCTGTGAGCACCAGACATGCGAACGTTTTGCAAAGTCGCCTCGTAGATGCCCTCGACCTCTTCGCTGAACCGAGCGTTAGTTGGCTCTCAACGATGCTCGCAACTCTTCCTGGATACGACAAAAATCCTGTTGTCACGCATTTTAGTCGCATCGCAATTGCACGTCTTGATACGTTGGTTGTGGACGCGCTCCTACCTCGCATCGAAACCGCTCTGGCATTCTGGCGATCACAAGTAGAGCGTTCGTCGGGCAAATCCGTTGAAACATTACGGCTTTTCATCGAAATATTGGCCCGTCTGACCGTGCGTGACGATCCTGAAACCGCCAAGAAGCATGTTCGTTTAGCCGTCGAACTAGCTTTGGATCAAACTCTTAATCATTTTTGGCTCTACAGGCCGATTGGACACCTTCTGCAGCGGTCTTTCGAGGCTGTACCGCCGGATCAGCGATATGAGTTATCAGAGGATATGCTGCGATTTCCGTTATTCGTAGAAAAGGGAAACGGTCCTGAATCGGAATGGCCCGACCCGGCGGCGTACGCTTATTCCTTTATCCGTCGAACACCGGAGAACGCCAGCATCAGTGCGCGAGTAAGAATTTTTCTCGATCAGGTTGAAGCAACGGGAAGCGGACGTACAGAAGCTGCTATGCGTTTGTTCTATCTGCACAGAGCTAATCACCTGACACCAGAAGAGGCAGACCGTTTTGCGAGTGCCTTATGGCGTGATGTTTCAGATGATGCAGGAGCTTTGCCAGAAGACTTAAACCTACATCCTCATGCCTTCCTATTGGCACCTCAACCTGATGAACTTGATGTACGCCAGCGCGTTTACGACAATCTTTATGCTCGAAATGGGCATTCGCCACCAGATGCTCTTATTGCTGCAGTTACGGGTCATACGCCGACGATTCCACCTTCTGAAGAGGACGCTGTGCGTCTCTTTGACAATGCTGTCAAATGGCGTCCTGAGCCAGTAGATTCGGATTCTTTGACAGAAGCTTTGCAGCACGGTGTGAGAGAACGAACCAATCAGACGATGGCGGCAATCTTAGGTATAGTTGCGGCTCCGTTCATGAATGAAGAGGATCGGACGGTAGAACGTGGTAAGGCAGCAATTAAATTAATTGTAGATACCGAATTGCTTGAAGCATTGCCCTCTTTAGCAATGTTTTTTGATATTGAAGCCAAACTAGATCAGGAGATTATATCTGCTTTTAAAACGCGGCTTATGAGTAGAGATGATAAAGTGTTATCATCCACTATTCAGGCACTGAGCTGGTGGGTCCATTGGCACAAGGATAAGCGCGTTGAAAAATTACCTCATACTCTTGCCGCTCATGCGCTAACAGCGCTGGAACGCTACGGTGAAGCAAGCCTTGCTAGTTTGGTTCGGTTCGCCACAAAACTTCTTCATGAAGGATTTTTCTCTGATGAATTAGATCGGTTAGCTGTCGTGCTTGAAGAGCTTGAAGTGATTACCAATTATAACGAAATCGACCTAAAGGATCACTTGGCAATTTCTGCTTCGCTTATCCGAAAAGAAAGTGTGCAGCTTGCTGAAGGGCTTAAAGAAAAAGGATGCGATGCAGACATAATAAACAAATGGATCGAGGAGGCTCACAGAGATCCTCTGCCAGAAGTGCGTTATGCTAGCAGTGATGTGTGAAGTGAATTGTACTGAATGCTCCGTCGTCCACTTGGTTCAGTGCGCTTGAAGATGATAGCATCACATGCTATCATTAGGCACAACGACCTTATTCGTGGAGCGGCCCCATGAGCGCCACCCTACTCGTTCGCGATCTTGAACTGGAAACCAAGACGGCTTTGCAGGCACAAGCTGCCCGCAATGGGCGCTCCATGGCCGCAGAGGTGCGTATCATTCTGCGCGATGCGCTTTTGAGCCCGAAGGACGTGCCTTTGAACGCCGCGCAGCACGCCGACCGTTTCTTCCCGCCAGAGATTCGGCTTACCGAAGAAGAGGCCCGCCTTTTCGACGAGGCCGTCAGCCGGATCGAAGGCGACCTCGATCCCCCGGACTTCAGTTGATGCTGGTCCTGGACACCTGTGCTGTCTCGGAGATCATGCACAAGGACCGTGATCCGGGTTTTCAGGAATGGTTCGCCGCGACTGAACACGATGCGCTCGCCATCCCAACCATTGCAGTCACGGAACTTCTCTATGGGATTAGACGGCTTCCAGATGGCAAGCGAAAATCCCGGCTCATGCAGCAGACGACGGGATACATCGACAGCTTCCATATCCTGAGCTTTTGCCGCGATGCATCGGATCGTGCGAGCCTTATCATGGCGCAACTGCACAGCGCAGGAGACAACATCAAGTTCCCCGATGCGGCAATCGCAGGCATCGCCATCCACAATGGAGCAACGCTGATAACACGGGACGCGCATTTCGCCGGGATCGGAGATCATAAAAGATGCGAGGATTTCCGGTTGATGAATCCGTGGAGCGACAAGAAATAACGCCAGATCGGGAGTGCTCAGGAAGCACGGCCAAAAACGAAGCGCCCTGCCCTACTGACAGCGATTATCAGCGCTGGATTTTTCGCAGCGTTTTCCTATAATTACCCTATGACCATACAGCTCACACCCGATCAGGAAAGCCTTGTGCGTGATGCGGTAGCCCGTGGGCTAGCGCCTTCCGCCGAGGAGTTCGTTTCTCAGGCTCTTCGCAGTCAGAAAGAAGATGCCAGCTACGAAGCCGAGCTTGAAAACTGGCTTCGCGACGAAGTGGTGCCAGCTCATGAGGAGTTTATGAAAGACCCCTCCACAGGCGTTCCCGCTTCCGAAGTGCTGAACACCATCAAGGCGCGCCGTCAGGCCGAGGGCTGATTGAAGGTTATTTTCACACCCTTCGCTATCGACCAGCTCGACAGCCTGCACCGCTACATTTCCGAGCGATCTTACGAGAGTCGCGCCGATGCCTATATCAAGCGCATCGAGACTTATTGTCAGAGTCTATCGACCTTTCCCATGCGCGGTACGGCACGTGATCATATCTATGCCGGACTGCGCACCATCGGCTTTGAACGCCGCGCTACCATAGCTTTCATCGTCGCGGATGATGCCGTCTACATCGAAGGCGTCTTCTATGGCGGGCAGAACTGGCAAGCGCATTTCAACTCCGAAACCTGATCTTTCCAAACGGTATGCACCAGCGGTAGCTAAGCCCTCCTCTCCCGTCAGGAAGGCGAACCCATGACCGTCCTTGCTAGTGCTTTGCTATATCAGCACTTTGAGTAAAATTACCGGATAATCCAACTTATCCGGTAATTCAAAATACCGGATTATTAAAATTATTGGATAACTCAACATATCTGGTATGTATGATTACCGGATAAATGGAGTTGCCCTATGCCAGTTGTCACCATCGCATCGCCAAAAGGTGGGGCAGGGAAGTCTACCGCTGCCGTCATACTCGGCACCGAACTGGCCCATGCAGGCGCAGCCGTGACCATGATCGACTGCGACCCCAATCGCTCACTGACCCTGTGGTCGGATCAAGGGGACATCCCTCCGCGCATTCAGGTGTTGAGCGACGTAGGCGAGAGCGATCTGATCAAGACGGTGAAGCAGCATGACCAGGACGGCTCTATCGTTATCATCGATCTTGAAGGCGTGGCCTCGCGTCTCGTGTCGCGGGCAATCTCGCAGGCTGATCTTGTCATCACGCCCATGCGTGGCACGACATTGGACGCGACCATCGGCGTTCGAGCATTGCAGCTCGTAGCCGAGGAGGAGGAAGCCTTGGATCGCAGCATTCCCCATGCCGTAGTCTTCACCATGACCCGCAACATTCGCTCGAAGCAGCATAACGGCATCGAGGCCTCTTTGAGGGAGCAGGGCGTAGACATCATTGACCCGTCATTGATCGAACGCGCTGCATTTGCCGCGCTGTTCGAGTTCGGGGGCGATCTTCGCACCATCCCACCGCAAGGGAACATGGAAACGGCACAGGCGAACGCGCAGGGCTTCGCAGAAGCCGTCTATGCGCGTTTGAGGGGCGAAGCAGGGGAGAGTGCGGCATGAGCGAGCGCAAGGCCTTCAGCATCGACGTGGGCGGCCTGAAAAGCCGTCCGAAGCAATCCGATGCCAGAACCATCGCCAAGACAGACAAGGCGGGGGAAAAGCACGGTTTCATCGACAGAGAACCCAAAGCCAAGCGAGGGCGCAAACCCAGCCCGCGCACGGGGCAGGTCCACGCCAAGGTGCTTCCGCAGGTGCAAGCGCAGATCGCCGCCGAAGCCAGACGCAGAGGTACTCAGCAGGGCGTTATCATTGAAGATGCGTGGGAACTCTACTGCGAGCAGCACGGCATTACGGACGAAGATTAAGGCCGTCCGTTACGTTCAAACCATTTTCGGCAGAAACTCAGGAAGTGCGCGTCAATATCGCGTACCTCAATTTGCTTGCTTCGCACCCATTCATGCCACGCACCCAGAATCACATTCGTATCCCAGCCGGGAGCCAATGATTTGCTTTCTATGCGCGCCTCGCCGGAAACCGCCAAAGCACCCCCAAGGCACAGGGCAGGGGGCTTTTCTTTCGGTCTGACAATCACCCGATCCTCATCGAGGGTGAAACGATAGGTCGGCATATGGTCGTGCTTTTCGTCATTGTCGATGACCGATTTAATCATGCGCCGGAACTCACGCAGCGTACTTTGCGATCCGGTTTTGCGGTGCAGAGTATCAAGCTTGATGAGCCATTCTTCCTTGTCTCCGCAATGTTTGCGGGCGATCTCGTACAGGCGTCGTTCTATGGATCGAGCTAATTGAAAATAGCGTTTGTTGAGTGTCAGCACTTCCGTTGCGGCGATGGCGTTGAAAACCCAATCCGACAAGGTGACTTCGACGTCTTGCATTCGCCCGTCGCGCGTCGCGCGCACCACGCGGAAGCGATCAATCAGCGAGAAGACATCGAGGACTTCTTCGCCGCCAGTCTGAATGTTCGTTGCAACCTGCGTCCCTTGTAACCGCTCCAGAGCTTCCGAGAGCAATTGGTAAGCCCGCCCGCCGCCTCGCGTGTCCCGGTTGGTCGCAATCAGCAGATCATACGCCTTGAACCGCAGGGTGCGCGGCACTGGAACCCCTTCATTGAACCGCGAAACGCATTGGCTAATGCAGTAGATAATCACATCCCGGTCGAAGACAGTTGCCAGACCCTTGGCCGATGGTCGTACCTCAACCCATTGATCGCCATCTGCGCTTTCGTAGCGCCTTGTCGCCATATCCGGCTTTTTCGATAGGGAAAAAATTGGATGCGCCATCGACGCCTGATCTCCCTTGAACGCAGAATCGAACACGTCACAGACGAAAAAATCCGGCTCATGCCGCAGCGGGAGGAGAGGGCTTCGCTCGCTACTCATGGCGCTTTATGATTCGTAACTTCACACACGCCCATACTTTCGTAACTTCACACACACAAGGCAATCAGATTCGTAACTTTACCCACACTGATGAACCGGTGATGGCCTGTGGATAACTCGCAATTGCTTTCGTAACTTCACACACGCTGATTCGTAACTTCACACACGCTCTTTCGTAACTTCACACACACCCCGATTCTATTCGCCTCGCAAAAACAGATGTTTATGGGCCAAAAAAATCCGGTAACTCTATCTTAACTATATTTAACTCTCTCCAGACCCGCATTGGCCTGTGGATAACTTGCATCCATGACGATCCTTCAGGACAAAATCCATGAAGCTGCGCATCCTGTCAGATTTGCATCTCGATCACCGGAGGGGCCGGTTCGAGCTGGAAGAAGTCGAGCACGACGTTCTGGTCT
>CALJIU010000182.1 GCA_937974055.1 uncultured Neomegalonema sp.
CCATTCTCGATGGCGATGACCTTACCCTTGACGACGGACCCTTCGGAGAGGTTCTCGTTCGACATGGTCTCGTTGAGCATGGCTTCGAAATCGTCCATGCTTGGTGCAGCGAGTGCTTCTTGCATTCAGTATAGCTCCTAAAACGTCTGTTTCTGGCCAGCCGGTTGTCTCCGGCGGTCTTGACCCAAGTTATGTGCGCGCGGGCGGAGCCTACGAAAGCAAAAGCCGCTGCCCGGAAGTTCCGAAGCCATACGAATCGCTCTGTCGCTGACCCATCGCCCTCGCGATAGTGGCGCGGTCCATAGCCCAAAAGGGGCCGAACGGCAAGCGCGAGTAGCAGCGGCCACGGCAACCACATTCGGAAGAGGGTAATCTTCCCGTGGCAGGGTCACGGGCAAAGAAACCTGCCGAAGAGAGTTCCGATGAATCCGATCCTGATGGCCAAGGCCGCTATTTCCACCATGCTCGCTAGGGTTTGTTGAGTATCATCTTGCATTGATGATTGCAGCGACGGCGTAGATCATGGCGCTGAAGCTACAATCTGTTTTGTCACTACGCATTGTGGTGCGCTTGAATTCTTTGAGTTTGCCGAAGAAATTCTCAATCAGATGCCGCTCTTTGTAGAGTTTCAGGTCGATGTCGGTCATGTGGGTTGGACAAAAGATCCGCGTCCCGATAATGGCGTTGTCAGCGCGTTAGCGTCGATTTGCCAATGCCCAGATCATCTGCAATTTAACCAACCGTTCGCCCACTCGTCGCAACAAGGCGTACCGCCTCGCGCCGAAATTCATCCGTAAAATCACGTTTCGCTCGTTTCGTCATAAGGATCGCCATAGCTCGCTAAGCTAGAGCAAGTCCCTCCACTCTCGCAGGGCAAGACCAAACGCCGCCTATTCCGCTTCCTCGGAACGCGGGAAGGTCAGGCGCAGCGCGTATTCCGTATCCGTAATCTCCCGCTCCAGCGTGCCACGGATCTGGCTCGTAAAGCCTTCGATCAGTTGTGAGCCTAGCCCCACGCGGTCGGTATCCGGCGCGGGCATCCCATCGGGCAGGGCATTGGCGATTTCCAGTACCATCGTCCCCGCCTCGCCCTCCTGCAACGACACGCGCAGCCAACCGATGGTCCCGCTCTCCAGTGCGTGTTTAAAGGCATTGGCGATGGCCTCCGACGCGAACAAAGCCAGCGGAATCGTGCGGTCTGGCCCCTCGGAATAGGGCACCATATCAAAGGTCAGCTTGATCTCGCCGTCGCAGGATGCCCTCGACCCTTTGGCACTGGTGGCGATCTCTTCCAGCAGGCTGTCGACCCGCACGGCATTCACCTGTTCAGCCTCCGATAACCGCTGGTGGACGGTGGCGAGGCCGTGAACGCGGTCCTGCAACCGCAACAGACCCTCGCGCTCATGCTCGTTTTGGGCATCGCGCAGTTGCAGGTTCACCAGACTGCACACCATCTGAAGGTTGTTCTTGACCCGGTGATAGACCTCTTTGAGCAGCGTTTCCTTCTCGGTCACCGATCCGCGCAGCGCATCCTCGCGGTTCTCGATTTCCTGCGCCATACGGTCGAAACTCTCACCCAGTTTGGCGAATTCCAGCGGCGCATCCCGTACCCCCTGTGCGCGCAGGCCCCGTTCAGAGCGGGCATAGGCCGAAACCAATCGGTCCAGATAGACGACATGGCGCAGTGCAAAGCGATCCACTGCAAAATAAGCGACCACGACCGCCAAGGCCCACATCACCAGCGGCAGCAATAGCATCAGCAATTGCGACGCCGTGATCGTTCCCGATGCCCGGTTGGCGGGCCAGCTTGATACCGAAAAGATATCATCGGCGAATAGGGGCTTAACGGCATAAAGACGGTCGCCGCCCGTGTTTGCGGCAAGAATACCAGTGCTTCGGGCATCCTGTAGCAGGCTTTTCAGAGTCTCCGGCTCAGGTAGCCATGATTTGTCTTCATCGGCCTGTTGCCCTGCCACGAGGGTGCCGCTTCCATCGACAATGGCAAAATGGGCGTCGGTATCGCGTTCCGGCTCATTCGCCCAGTTCAAATACCGGCTCGGTGTCGATACCGATATGGACCCCGTAAGCAGTCCATTGCGGCGGATCGGTGCGGTCGCCACCACGACTGGCACCCCCGAAATGGCCCCTCTTTCATAGACGGTGACCGTGCGCCGTGGGTCGTTGATGAATTTCTCGTATTCGGGCGTCCCCCGCACATCCAGTGGCTCGGCAAGTGGATAGCCGCAGCGTATGATTCCATCGGTAAAAGCGACCCCAGCAAAGGAAACTTCCTTTTCACTTTGTACATAGGCTTTCATCACCGCATCGCAGGGTTCGGTGGGGAAACTCGGTTCGATCTGAGCTTGCAGCGCATCAAGGGCACCGAAAGCCTCGCTGATCGCCCCCCGCTCCCGGTCGCTGGCCTTGCTAGCTTCCGAGGACAATGCCGCCCGGCGCAGATCAAGCGCGTCAACATACGTCGCATAGCCCTGCGCCACCGCCAATACCCCCACCGGCAGGGTCGCGACGGCCAGCAGCATGGCGACCTGCACCCGCAAACTGAACGACGGGGTTTTTTCGAGCGGTGTGGCCATGTCTTACGGGTCCGACGAAGCGGCAGTATCGTCGTCTTCATCCATGCCCAAAATCTCGGACAATTTGGCGCGTGCGCGGTTGACCCTGCTTTTCACGGTCCCCACCGCACAGCCGCAAATTTCGGACGCTTCCTCGTAGGTCAACCCGGATGCCCCCACTAGGGTCAGCGCCTCGCGCTGGTCGGCGGGCAGCAGGGCAAAGGCGCGCTCAAAATCGCGCATATCCATCACACCATCCTGCGAGGCCCGTTCTGAAACCTGCGCCGCGAACTTGCCATCCACATCTTCGACCTCATGCCGAACCTTGCGAAACTCCGAATAAAACGTGTTGCGCAGGATCGTGAACAGCCATGCGCGCATGTTGGTTCCCGCCGTGTAGTTATGCAGGTTGCTCCACGCCTTCAAAACCGTTTCCTGCACCAGATCATCGGCGCGGGAAGGGTCGTTGGCGAGGCTACGGGCAAAGGCGCGAAGGGCGGTGACGTGGCTGACGAGTTCCTGCTGATGCGCCGTTTCGGCATCGCTCATCCCGTTTGTCCACCCTGTCCGCCTTGTCGCAGTTTATCGAGCAGGGACGCCAATGCATCGGGCAGCGGCTCGCTCGCCACTTGATCGTAGGCCCGTTTCAGATTGCGCGAAATCGCATCCTCGTCGCCGCGTTTCGGGTCGCGGTCGTCTTTGCGATCATTGTCTGACATCAATTTCGATCCGTTTGAAAGCATTAAGGCTTGATGGACAACGCGGCGCGCACGAGATGGTTCCATGCGAGGGTGAACCGGTGTACGACTCTTTTACGAGAGGGAGTGTTCCCTGCATAAGATACGGTCTGAGAACAATGGCAAACGAATCTGATATAGACCTTCATGCGGCGATAGCACCGCATTTGCCGATGCTGCGGCGCTATGCCCGCGCGCTGTCTGGCTCTCAGGAACGGGGCGACCGTTTCACCGTCGCAACGCTCGAAGCCGTGCTGGCGGATAGGTCGGTCTTCGACCGCGATCTGGAGCCACGGGTGGCGCTGTTCAAGACTTTTTGCTCGGTTTGGGTCGAGATCGATGCGCCTGAATCGACCGAAGGATCGGCCCTCGAAAGCGCGGCGCGCAAACGTCTGGACCAGATCGAACCCGAAGCGCGGCAGGCTTTTCTGCTAGGCGCGCTTGAGGATTTCTCGCCCGAACAGATCGCCACGATCATGGGCGTTCCGGTCAGCGAGGCAAAGGGCCTCTATGATGTCGGCATGGCCAATATCCGCAATCAAACTCGCGCAAAGATCATGGTGATCGAGGACGAACCGATCATCGCGATGGATATCAAGAGCATCGTCACCGAAATGGGCCATGATTGCACGGGCATCGCCGATACCCACAAGCGCGCCGTCGCGCTGGCACAGGAAACGCCCCCCGACCTGATCCTGTCGGATATCCAGCTTGCGGATGATTCTTCCGGTATCGACGCCGTGCGCGAAATCCTCGCCGATCATGCCGTGCCGGTGATCTTCATCACCGCCTATCCCGAACGCTTCCTGACGGGCGAGCGGCCAGAACCGGCCTTCCTGCTAACCAAACCGTTCCGCCGCAAAGCGGTCGAGGCGGCGATCTCGCAAGCGTTGTTTTTCAACGACGCCACGTTGATCGAGGCCCTGCCCGAAGGCTGATCTCTCAACCCTCGGCTGTCAGCGTGTTCCCCGGCGAAATCGCGCGGGGATCGGTGCGCAGATGCAGCACCGCGCAGCGCCCCGCATTGCGCGCCCGGTCAAAGGCGGCGGCGAAATCCGCATCCGCCCCGACCGTCTCGCCATAGGCACCATAGGCTTGCGCCAGCGCGGCAAAGTCCGGGTTCACCAGCCCGGTGGCCGAGCGACGCCCCGGATAATCCCGCTCTTGATGCATCCGGATCGTGCCGTATTGCCCGTTATCGGCGACGATCACTATTACGTGTGCTTCTTCCTGCATGGCCGTGCCGATTTCCTGCACCGTCATCTGAATATCGCCATCCCCGGCGATGCAGACCACCTCGCGCTTCGGAAAAGCCAGCTTCGCGGCAATCGCGGCGGGCAGGCCATACCCCATCGAGCCGGAGGTCGGCGCGACCTGCGTGTTATAGCGGCGAAAGCGATGGAACCGGTGCAGCCAACCGGCGAAATTCCCCGCCCCGTTCGTCATAATCGCATCCGGCCCCAGCACCTCGCGCATATGCGTGACCGCATGGCCCAGCGTGACCGCGCCGGGGGCGTCGGGGGGCGTATCGGACCATTCCAGATACTCGGTATGTGCCTGTTGCGTCCCCACCGACCAAGGCAACGCATCCGGTGCATCGATCTCCAACGCGCGGGTCAAGAACCCCCCCGGCGTCGCGTTGATCGGTAGATTCGGCGCGTATATGCGCCCCAACTCCTCCGCCCCCGGATGCACATGGATCAACCGCTGCGCCGGATTGGGTGAAGCGAGCAGTGTGAACCCCTGCGACGGATTCTCAGACAGTCGTCCGCCCAGCAACAGAATCAGATCACTGTCCTCGACGCGCTTTTTCAGGCGCGGATTGATGCCAAGACCCACATCTCCCGCATAGCAAAAATGCTCATGGTCAAAGAGGTTCTGGCGACGGAACGAGCACCCGACCGGCAGCATCCACCGCTCCGCAAACATCCGCAGGGCGCGCGCCGCTTCCGGGTTCCAGCGCGACCCCCCCGCGACCAGAAACGGGCGCTGTGCTGTCTTCAGCAGCGTGACGAGCCATTCCATCTGCGCTTCGCTGGCCGACGGATCGGCCACCTCGACCCGGCGCGCGGGCGGCGTGTCGATCCGGTCGCGCAGCATGTCTTCAGGCAATGCAATGACCACCGGACCGGGCCGCCCTGACATGGCCACATGCCACGCGCGGCTGATGATTTCGGGCAGGCGGGCGGCATCCTCGACCTGTTCGACCCGTTTGGCGATGCCGCCGAACATCTGGGCGTAATCGACTTCCTGAAAGGCATCGCGCCCCCGGTGTTCGCGGGCAATCTGACCGATGAACAGGATCATCGGCGTCGAATCCTGCTGCGCCACATGCACCCCAGCGGATGCATTGGTGGCCCCTGGCCCGCGCGTGACAAAGCATACGCCGGGGCGACCCGACAGCTTGCCCTCCGCCTCCGCCATCATTGCCGCGCCGCCTTCGTGCCGGGCGACGATCGTGCGAATATCGGCCCCGTGCAGCGCGTCCAGCACCGCGAGATAGCTTTCGCCGGGGATGCAGAACACGCGCTTGACGCCCTGTTCGGCAAGGCAAGCGACCAGCAACTCGCCCCCGGTGCGGGTCGTCATTGCATCTGCTCCACCGGCAGGCCCGCCCGCAACCAGCCCGGACCATGCGTCGAGCCGAACATCCCATCACCGACGCTGTAGATATTGGTAAAGCCCGCCCGCGCCATCGCATCGGCCACCGCCTGACTGCGCACCCCGGTGCGACAGATCAGGGCAACGGGCGCATCCCGATCCCCGCCCAGCGCCGCATCCAGCTTCGCGCCGAGTTGCGGGTCACGCATGGCGATCAGTTCCGCCCCCACCGCCACGCCGCTTTCGGCCCATTCATCCGGTTCGCGCACATCGATCAGGATCACCTTCCCCGCCTGCGCCTTCTCATGCGCTTCGGTCGCGGTCAGTAAGCGAACTTCCGCCGCGAGGGTGGGAAAGGCCGCAAAGGCGGTCGGGGCGAGGATCATCAGGCGACGGTTGATGCGCATGGGTTCACCGTAAAATTATGGTAGAGCCGCATTCAGAGCGACGGGTTCACTTTTTACGTTAAAGTCGTGATGGCAAGGCAAATAGAACAAAGAGTGCCACGATTATCAAAGGGCCGATTCCCCCGCGCATGAAGCTTAGGATGATACCCGCTGCCAATGCGACAAGGATAGCGATGGTGGGTACTAGCCACCATGCAACGGGTTCGTCCTTTTTCATCGCCTAGTCTACCTTATAGCTCGCGATATTCAGGGGGCGGCGTCCCGTTCGATCAGTAATTCACGACCGCGCGGATCGATTTGCCCTCATGCATCAGGTCGAAACCGTGGTTGATGTCTTCGAGGCCCATCGTATGCGTAATCATCGGGTCGATCTCGATCTTCCCATCCATGTACCAATCCACGATCTTCGGCACATCCGTCCGGCCCCGTGCGCCGCCAAAGGCCGTGCCTTTCCAGACGCGGCCCGTGACGAGTTGGAAGGGGCGCGTGGCGATTTCGGCACCCGCAGGCGCGACGCCGATGATGATGCTTTCGCCCCAGCCCTTATGCGCGCATTCCAGCGCCGTGCGCATCACGCCCACATTGCCGGTCGCATCAAAGCTGTAATCCGCCCCGCCGCCGGTGATATCCACCAGATGCGCGACCAGATCGCCTTCGACTTCTTTGGGGTTCACGAAATGGGTCATGCCGAAACGCTCGCCCATCTCCTTCTTCGAATCGTTGATATCGACACCGACGATCTTGTTCGCCCCCGCAAGGCGACAGCCTTGGATCACGTTCAGGCCGATACCGCCGAGGCCGAATACCACGCAGTTCGATCCGATTTCGACCTTGGCCGTATTGATGACCGCGCCGATGCCCGTGGTCACGCCACAGCCGATATAGCAAATCTTCTCGAACGGCGCGTCCTCGCGCACTTTCGCCAAGGCGATTTCGGGCAGTACGGTGTAATTCGCGAAGGTCGAGCAGCCCATGTAATGCAGGATCGGGTCGCCATCGAGCGTCGTGAAGCGCGAGGTGCCATCGGGCATGACGCCCTGTCCCTGCGTCGAGCGAATGGCCTGACACAGGTTCGTCTTGGGATTTAGACAATAATCGCAGGTGCGGCATTCGGGGGTGTAGAGCGGGATGACATGATCGCCCTTTTTCAGCGACATGACACCGGGGCCGACATCGACCACCACTCCTGCGCCCTCATGGCCCAAAATCGCGGGAAAGGCGCCTTCGGGATCATCGCCGGACCGGGTGAATTCGTCGGTATGGCACAGGCCGGTCGATTTGATCTCGACCAAGACCTCGCCCGCTTTCGGACCTTCCAGATTGACTTCGGTCACTTCCAGCGGCTTGCCCGCCTCGAATGCCACGGCTGCGCGTACTCTCATGGTCCGTCCTCCCTCTCGTGTCGTTTCATCATAGCATGGCGCATGATATCGCGCTTGGCGAGAGGGTTTTCCACGAGAGATTTACGCAGCAGTCTGTCGTTGCAGATCAGGCCTCGGCACGGACTCGTGCTTCGATATTGTCCAGTTCGGGTCCGTGGTGGAGACCGTTGGCCGCATGGGCAAATTCATGGCCGACGATGCCTTGGAAGCGGTCGTTATTGCCCGCCTCGATGTTGTTGAGGTTCAGGAAGACGCGCCCACCGCCACCCCAGCTGGTATTGTCGTCGCGCCGTCCAAGCGTGAACGTCAGTTTATCCGCATCTGCGGTGTCGATGCTTTCACGGAAGGTCGGGCTGCTGTCATACATGCGCTGCAACTCGGTTGCCGCCGCATCGACTTCAGCGGGGGATGCGGAACCGTCGCTGCCGATCGTCATCGACTTGCCGCCCAGTTGGATCTCGCGAACACTGACCGTCGGGTCCGGAATACGCGCCGATGGTCCCTGCGTTCCGCCCAGATCACCGCCGCCACCATCGACTGGGCGGGTTTGTCCGCTGGCACTTGTGCTGGTGGCACCGCTGACGCTGCCGCCGCCGCCCTTGGCCGACATGGATTGCAGCAATTGGCCGAGCTGCTGAACCAGTTCCTTGATCTGGCCGAGGACACCTTCCATCGCCTGCGTAACATCTGCCGTCGAACCGGCACTTGATCCTCCGGGTGCAGTCTTCGACGCTCCCGCTCCTGCCTTCGCGCCATCGCTTTCCGCCTGCATCGCTTTTTGGAAGCGCTCCCCCATGGCGGACGACTCTGACGCGCTACCTGAATTCCCGCCTGCATCTACGCGCATTACGTATTCTCCCAAATCAACGATATTGTGCGAAAATCGCACGGTGTAACCGATGGCTCGCATATTCAGCACAGTTTTTAAAGCGATTTGTCTCAAATTGAACCACATAGGGCCGTAATGGACATTCTCTGCTCGGGAGGGTGGAAGGCTCTTGATTGCACAGCCTTCATCTTTGCCACCGCAAGGCGTGCACAGTGCCGAATCACATTGGATGGTGCGATGCCCGGTGGATATTCAACCCTGAGAGATGAAGCCGCGCCGCCGGAATTGATCTGCGATGTCGAATAGGGCAGGCAACATTCCCTCCTGCGTCAGCGTTTTGACAGCCTGGTGCGCGGCGTATGTTTGCTTTATCCGGTGGTGCGCGCGCATTCACGACCATCGGCACCCCGTCATCGTCCAACTGCGATTCCGCCAGAGTAATGGTGTGTTCGATATCAATGCGATACCCGCATTTTTCGACATGGCTCGGAAACGGTGCTTTCTCATACGTCTCGGCAGCGATAGCGACGGATGCAAGCAGCACGACCATGCCAAGGACGGGTAGAGGCGGCGGGATTACAAGAAGGTCTTAGCAAAACAAATTTGACAATCCGTACGAACGATACCTAAAACTAACGTACCACATACCTTAAGCAACCGGAGGCTATCATGGCTTGGACTGCACCAAAGATCGAAGAAGTTACCTGCGG
>CALJIU010000183.1 GCA_937974055.1 uncultured Neomegalonema sp.
CCGCGAGCGGGACGGCGCGTTGATGGATATGCTGGCGGCGGGTATTGCGCAGGCGGCGGGCGAGGCGGGCTGTGCCGAGGCCGAGGAGTGGGCGCAGGCACGAAAGCAAGCCACGCGCTGCACCATCGGGCATCTCGACATGCTGGCGGTCAGGGGGTGACTACGAGGCCGCAGCCACGGCAGCGTCGCGGATTTTCGTGATGTTTTGGCCATAAGGGCCGGTATCCGTGGCCGATCCACCCCCGAAGACCGCCGACCCGGCAACCAGAACATCGGCCCCGGCTGCGGCGACCAAGGGGGCGGTGCTGGGGGTCACGCCGCCGTCGATCTCGATATGAATCGCGCGATCCCCGATCTTCTCACGCAGGCGGGCGACTTTTTCGATCTGGCTGTGCAGGAAGCTCTGCCCCCCGAAACCGGGATTGACCGTCATCACGCAGATAAGGTCGAGGCTGTCCATCACGTAGTCGAGCGTGCTTTCAGGTGTATGCGGGTTGAGCGCGACGCCCGCCTTGCAGCCCAACTCGCGGATGGCCGACAACGTGCGGTCGAGATGGGTGCAGGCCTCGACATGGACGGTGATGATATCCGATCCCGCATCGGCGAATGCGGCGATGTACTGATCCGGGTTCGCGATCATCAAATGGACGTCCATGACCGTGCGGACATGGGGACGCAGGGCTTTTACCATTGCCGGACCGAAGGTGATGTTCGGCACGAAATGCCCATCCATCACGTCGATATGGACCCAATCCGCTCCCTCCCGCTCGACCGCCGCGCATTCGGCCCCGAAATTGGCAAAATCGGCGGCGAGGATGGACGGCGCAATCTTGATGTCGCGGTCGAAGGACGTGTAGGGCATGGCATCGCTCCGGGCAGGGTTTTGCGTCCTCCTACCCCCTGCCCCGCCCGGCGTCCACCCCACGCCGGGACGCCACCGCATGTCCACGATCTCCGGTCCCATCATCAGCGTCGACAACCATGTCGAGATGATCGGAACGTGGCTTTGTTGCGCAAATGGATGGGATTCCCGTCGAGAATTCAGTATGGTAGCCGTTGTGGATGAGCGAAGTAATAGCCGCGCAAACCCGATACCGTCCCCAGCGCCAGCATCCACCCCAGCCGCCCCTGCATCGCTTGCTGAAAATACGGGCGAAAGGCGTAAGACTTACCCAGAAATGACGCGGTATTGTCCCAGTTCGACGCCGCGACCGCGATGCCCGGTATTTGCCGAGCCATCGGCGTTTTCAACCGTGAGTGTTCGTCAGACATGCCCTATGCTGGCCCGGCCATTTCGGCGTGGGGGCGAAGAACCATGATGCTGCTCGACCGATCCCGCAACCTTTCCGACCCGATCAAGGCCGCCTTGCTGATGGTCGCGGGAATGCTGGCCTTTTCGGCGATGAGCGCGCTGGTGCGGCTGGCGGGCGAGCAAATCCCCAGCCTCGAAGTCGCGTTCTTCCGCAATTTCCTCGCGGTCCTGATCTTCCTGCCGCTATTGGCGCGCAAGGGTATCGGGATCATGCACTCGCCGCAGATGGGGGTGCATATGCTGCGCGCGGCTTTGGGTGCCTTGGCGATGATATCCTTTTTCACGGCCCTGACGCTCATCCCGCTCGCCAAAGCAACCGCCTTGGGCTTCGCATCCCCCTTCTTCGCCACCCTCTGCGCCGTCGTCGTGCTGGGCGAGCGGATTGCGATCCACCGCATCGGTGCTTTGATCGTGGGGTTCGCGGGGGTGATGATCGTGCTAAGGCCCGGTTATGTCGAAATGTCCTTCGGCGCGGGGCTGATGCTGCTATCCGCCATGTTGATCGGCGTTGCCGCCGTTCTGGTCAAGAAACTCAGCCAAACCGACACGCCCGAAGCAATCGCGATCTGGATGGTCGTCTTGCAAACCCCGATCACCTTCATCGCGGCCCTGTTTGTATGGGAATGGCCGACACTACCGACGCTGGGCCTGCTGCTCTGCCTCGCCTTCACCGGCACCATCGGGCACCTGTGCTGGACGCGCGCGATTGCGATGGCGGATGTGTCGCAGCTTCAACCCCTCGAATTCGCCAAGCTACCCTTCGTGGCGGTCATCGGCTTTTTCGTATTCGCGGAAGTGCCCTCGGCATGGGTCTGGATCGGCGGGGCCGTCATTTTCGCGGCGAATGGCTACATCACCCACCGCGAAGCCCGCCTTGCCCGGCGCAATGAAAGCGCGGCGGCGAGTCATGGCAGCAGGCCGCCGCCGATTTGACCCATCGCTCTGGCCGGAACGCTTACGGTTTCCGCGCTTTTCCTCTAAAGCACCACCATCGGCGATCTTCCGGGGAACGAGCCACATGACCGATTCACTGTCCGCCTTTGGCTGGACCTCCTTTTTTCAGGCCCAAGTCGGACCGGACGAAACGGGCAGCAGGGGCCGCGTGGGAGAGGTCCACCGCGACCGCATCGTCGTGCGCACACCGGCGGCAGACGTGGCGCTCGATCCCGGTCGCTCGACCGGCGAAATCGCCGTCGGAGACTGGGTGCTCTTCGACCCCGACCGCCACGCGCTCCTGCGATTATTCGAGCGCCGCACCGCCCTGCACCGCAAGGCTCCGGCGATTTCCGGCGGCAAGCAGTTGATGGCCGCCAATGTCGACACGTTGTTCATCGTCACCTCCTGCAACGCCGATTTCAATCCTGCCCGGCTGGAACGCTACCTCACCCTTGCGGCATCGGGCGACGTAAAACCCGTGATCGTGCTGACCAAAGCCGACCTCAGCGAGCAGGCCGAGGATATGCGCCAACAAGCCGAGAATCTGTCCACCATCACCACCGCCCTCACGATCAATGCCTTGGATGAAACCTCCGTCGGCCAGTTATTCGCGTGGTTGCAACAGGGGGAAACCGGCGCGCTGGTGGGGTCTTCCGGCGTTGGAAAATCCACGATCCTCAACGCGCTGACCGGCGCGCAAGTCGCGACGCAGGGCATCCGCGAGGACGACGCGAAGGGCCGCCACACCACCACCGCCCGCTCCCTTCGCCGCGCGCTATCGGGGGGATGGTTGATCGACACCCCCGGCATCCGCGAATTATCGCTGGTGGACAGCGCGGATGCCATCGACGCGGTATTTTCCGACGTCACCGATCTGGTCGCGCAATGCCGCTTTTCAAACTGCACCCACGAGACGGAACCGGGCTGCGCCGTCCGCGCGGCCATCGAGGCCGACAAACTCGACCCCGACCGCCTGCGGCGATGGACCAAGCTGCGGCTGGAAAACAGCCAGAACTCGGAAACCGCCGAAGAACTGCGCCTGCGCCGAAAACTCAAGCCGGGGCGCAAACCAAAGCGGTGATGCGATCCAAAAAGC
>CALJIU010000184.1 GCA_937974055.1 uncultured Neomegalonema sp.
GGATTGCCCCATGATCTCAATCGACGCCTATCGCGGCCAATGGTTCAACAATATCCGGGGCGATCTGCTTTCCGGCCTTGTCGTCGCGCTGGCTCTGATACCGGAGGCAATTGCCTTCTCGATTATCGCCGGGGTCGATCCAAAGGTCGGCCTCTACGCCTCGTTTTCCATCGCGGTCATCACGGCGATAGCGGGCGGACGTCCCGGCATGATCTCGGCGGCCACCGCCGCCACCGCCGTGCTGATGGTGACGCTGGTGAAGGATTATGGGCTGCAATACCTGCTTGCCGCCACCGTGTTGGCGGGGTTGCTCCAGATCGGCATGGGGGTGCTGAAGCTGGGTTTTGTCATGCGCTATGTCTCGAAATCGGTGATGACCGGCTTCGTTAACGCCTTGGCAATCCTCATCTTTATCGCACAATTGCCCGAACTCGATCCCCGAACGGTAACCGGGCTTACCTACGTGCTGGTGGCGGCGGGCTTGGCGATTATCTACCTGTTCCCACTCGTCACCAGCGCAATTCCGTCCCCTCTCGTCACCATCATCATCCTCACCATCGTGACCTTGGCCTTTGGTCTGGATGTACGCAATGTCGGCGATATGGGCGAATTGCCCGATGCTTTCCCTGTTTTCCTGATCCCGGACATTCCATTTAATCTGGAAACACTGAAAATCATCTTCCCCTATTCGGTGGCGGTAGCGGTGGTTGGCTTGCTCGAAAGCCTAATGACGCAGAATATCGTGGATGACCTGACGGACACGTCCTCCGACCGCAATCAGGAATGTATCGGGCAGGGCCTCGCCAACACGGCCACTGGCTTCATCGGTGGCATGGCGGGCTGTGCGATGATCGGTCAGTCGATCATCAACGTCAAATCCGGCGGGCGAGGGCGGCTCTCCTGCTTCGCCGCCGGGGTGATCCTACTGTTCCTGATCGTCGTGATGGGTGATCTGGTCAGCCGCATCCCGATGGCGGCGCTGGTCGCGATTATGATTATGGTGTCCATCGGCACTTTCTCATGGTCCTCGATCCAGCAACTGCGTACCCATCCCAAATCCTCGTCCATCGTAATGCTCGCGACGGTGGCGGCGACGATCTACACGCATAACCTCGCCTATGGCGTTCTGACCGGCGTGCTGCTGTCGGGCATCTTCTTCGCCGCCAAGATCGCCCAGCTTTTTCGCATCACCTCCACAATCAATGCCGATGGCAGCGAGCGGGTGTACCGGATCGAAGGCCAATTGTTCTATGCATCGGTCGAAGACTTCATGGCGGGTTTCGACTTCCGCGAAGCCCTCGACCGCGTCGTGATCGACGTATCGGGCGCGCATATCTGGGATATCAGCTCGGTGCAGGCCCTCGACATGGCTGTGCTCAAGTTCCGCCGCGACGGGGCCGAGGTCGAGATCGTCGGCCTGAACGAAGCCTCCGAAACCATCGTCGACCGCCTCGCGACCCATGACAAGCCGGGTGCGATGGACGATCTGATGTCCCACTGATAGGCATATCCCATGACACAGAATATCGTCGCCCTCATCGACGGCTCGATCTACTCGGCCTCCGTCTGCGAACATGCCGCATGGGTCGCCGCCCGCACGGGGATGCCCGTCGAATTGCTCCACGTTCTCGGACGGCGCGAAGCCCCCGAAAAGCGCGATCTCTCTGGCGCGATCCGCCTCGGCGCTCGCACAAAGCTGATGGAGGAACTCGCCGCCCTCGACGAACAGCGCTCGCGCCTTCTTGCCCAACAGGGCCGCGCGTTATTGGATGAAGCCCACTCCATCCTTTCGAAAGCGGGTGTCAGTGAAATCACGACCCGGATGCGCCACGGCGATATTGTCGAAACGGTTGCGGAAATCGAGGATGATGCGGGCGTCATCATTATCGGCAAGCGTGGCGAGGCCGCCGATTTCGCCAAGGGCCATCTCGGCTCAAACCTAGAGCGTATCGCCCGCGCCAGTCGCCGCACGGTATTCGTTGCCTCCCGTGCTTTCCAACCCATCGAAAAGGTGCTCGTGGCCTATGACGGTGGAGCCTCGGCCCAGAAAGCCATCGACCTCATCGCGCGGATGCCTCTTTTTGCGCATCTTGCCATCCATATCGTGACGGTCGCAGCGGATTCCCCATCGGTCCGCAAGGGTCTGGACGCTGCCGCGCAGAAGCTGAGGGATGCGGGTTACACCGTGACGTCCGCACCTTTGCCCGGTCAGCCGGATGCCGCATTGGGCAGACTGGTCGAGAAGCAAGGCTTCAACCTTATCGTCATGGGCGCTTACGGCCATTCGCGAATGCGCAGCCTCGTTATCGGCTCCACCACGACCGAAATGCTGCGATCCTGCAAGGTGCCGGTGGTGCTGGTGCGATAGCGGATGTGCATGCCTATAGCGGTTTGCGACAATCCTGAAACATGGCGCTTGAAAAGTCAGAATAATCGCAATTCGCTGTATCAGATGAAAGGGCGGGGCGTTTTCTCGATAGGCTCGAATTTCGCCAAGTCGATCAGACCCTCGCGGTCTGAAATCGTGAAGGCGCGGTCCCGCCAGACGATCAGCTTTCGGTCACTCAGCTTGCGCAATGTCTTATTGGTATGGACCAGCGATAACCCCAGCGTGTCGGCAAGGGTTTGCTGCGTGAACGGGAAAGACACGCTCCCGGCCTTCTCCGCCCCCGTCTCGACCGCCCGATCATGCAGGGTCAGCAAGACATGGGCGATGCGCTCAATCGCCGTTCGACGCCCTAACGACACGAGTTGTTCATCCAACAACTGCTCCTCACGCGATGCCAGCCATGTGATGTCGTAGGCGAGGGAGGGGAACTCTGAATACAGGTTCCATATCTTCTGTCGCTCAAAAACGCAGAGCAGCATATCGGTCAATGCCCCGACCGAATGTCCCATCTCGCCGAGGACAACGCCCTGTAGCCCAACAAGATCGCCCGGCAAAACGAAATTAAGGACTTGTAGCCGCCCGTCTTCCAGCGTCTTGTAGCGATATCCCCACCCCCGCAGGATCGTGTAGATATGGGCAGAATTGCTGCCTTGTGTCAGGATTGATGACCCCGCCTCCGCCGCCAGCTCGCCAATCTTGAATTTTTCGACGAAACCAATCTCTTTCTCATCAAACGCACGAAAGGTCGGATTCGACCGCAGGGGACAATCGTGGCAAGAACAAACTCGTTTTATGGATGCTGAAATCATGGGCTACTCTTCCTAGGCAATGGCCGGGCATGTCTTAGTTTAATGACAGAAAAAGTGACATACAGCAGAGTACAGAACCCCTTATAAAAAGGGCGGAAGGTCTGAATATGTCGATTGATGGCGACAATAAACTTAGCGGAAAACGTGTTTTTGTCTTAGAAGATGAACCTCTGATCGCAATCGATCTGGAATACATGTTGTACTCTGCTGGTGTCGGTGCGGTAGATGTGTGCCTTAGCCTGTCGGAGGATGTGATCAAGATCGCCAAAAGGGCGGATGCCGCTGTGCTCGACCTCACGATCAAGGGAGTATCGAGCATTCCCATCGTTCTTAAACTTCTTGAAAACAATATACCAACCTTGATTATCACCGGCCAATCCGGCGATGCCATCGACCCTGCCATTGATAATGTTCCTCGGCTGAGTAAGCCGTTCGATAACAGCGAGTTGGTTGATTGGCTCACCAGCAATGCAGCCCAAACTGATACCTCAACGGCCTGATTTCAGGACGTCTCAGCGACCATCGCTTCATTCAGCTCGTCGCCTTCCAAGATTTCCGCAAGTCTTACCCGTGCGCGGCTCAGGCGACTTTTCACGGTTCCGATGGCGCAGCCCATAATCTCTGCCGCTTCTTCGTAGGAAAACCCTGACGCGCCGATGAGGATGATCGCCTCGCGTTGGTCTTCTGGCAGCAGCGCCAATGCAGCCCTGAAATCGCGCATTTCCAGATGGGGCAATTGTCCTGCTGCTGCGGTGAGCTGCGCCGCATGACCACCATCTATATCCTCGACCTCGCGCTTGCGTTTGCGCAATTGTGAGTAGAATTCGTTGCGAAGGATCGTGAACAGCCAAGCCATCAAGTTTGTACCATCCTGATAGCTGCCAGACTTTGACCACGCCCGTATCAGAGTTTCTTGGACGAGATCGTCAGCCCATGCCGAACGCCCGCACAAAGACATTGCAAATGCGCGGAGTTTCGGGATCGCTTCGACGATACCGTCACGGACCTCTTGGGATGGATTCATTTATTCCGCCTCTTTCGCGGGATCGTCATTCTGACCCTGCGTCGCCGCTTCACGTTCGCTTTTCTCAAGCTGTCCGATGAGATCAAGGAATCGGTCGGGAACAGACTCGCTCGCAAATTCGTCAAACAGAGATTTCAGCTGTGTTCCAACCGCTTCCCCGATGATCGGATCGACATCAGGGCCGGATTGCGCCGCATGGGGCCTGCCATCGTTCGCTCGCTTTTCCACATCGCCCGGTGGTGGCTTGTCTTGATCCATGCTGTCGGTCCTCTTCATTGCAACACACCAATGTTCGGTATCGAAAAATGTTCCCAACCTAGGGAACATAATTAATACGCAGGCGTTCTCGGTATGAAGGATTTAGAGTGCCTATGATACCTGGAGCGAAGATGTCGATATCAGCCGCGATCAAGACTCACTTGCCACTCATGCGCCGTTATGCGCGTGCACTCACAGGCTCACAAGAAAGCGGCGATACCTATGTTAGCGCGGTGATCGAGGCATTGATTGCCGAGCCGTCGGCTCTTCCACCAATCGAAGATAAGCGCGTTGCCCTCTTTCAGATGCTTAGCAAGATCTGGGGGTCGGCATTTATCGATATGAAAGGGCAGTTTGAGTCTGAGACGTGGGAGAAAACGGCGGCGATGCGCCTCGCGGCTCTGCCCCCTACGGCACGACAGGCATTTTTGCTCGTTGCTGTCGAGGGTTTTACGTCTGAAGATGCCGCAACGATCCTTGATGTCTCGCAGGACGACTTTTCGAATTTGATTGACCGAGCCGCCGTCGATATTGCCGATCAGGTTTCGACAAATGTGCTGATTATCGAAGACGAGCCAATGATTGCGATGGAGATCGAGCAGCTTGTCACCGATCTGGGCCACAGCACGACCGGCATTGCGCGCACACATGCTGATGCCCTGAAGTTGTTCAACCAAAATCGTCCCGGTCTGGTGCTGGCGGATATCCGTCTCGCGGATGGCAGCTCCGGTATTGATGCCGTGAACGAAATCTTCGCGACCCATGAAAGCCCGCCACCCATCATTTTCATTACGGCCTATCCAGAGATGTTACTAACCGGCGAAAGGCCCGAACCGACCTTCCTCATCACCAAACCCTTCTCGCCGGAGATGGTGAAGGCGCTTATCAGCCAAGCTCTGTTCTTTGAGGAGGAAGCTGACGTCGCAGCTTGATGATCCATGACCTTAAGATATTCCGACGGCGCTCGTGACGGCGGGATCGGTGTGGCTGGTCGTAGTCCAGTCACCATGTTCGCCTACGACAATTCATTAGACTTGATATGGGTGAAGAATCCGCCGCAATCGGTTGCAGCGGAGGATTTCATGGCGCGTGTCAAAGATGCGCTGGTTCGTGGTGTTTCGCGCCGGACCATCATTGATGCGATGCATAAAGTGAAACACACGGGTACGCCGTTCTTCGGCGAATGCGATGTCATGATCGACGGTCAGGTTTATGCATTTCAAGTATCGTTGAATGCCCATGATGACGGCCAAATTCTGGGTGTTGCAATATCTCTTGGTGAACGGATTCCTAATGAGACGGCAATACGGTCGCTGTCGCTTGAACTCGCGCATCGTACAAAGAATCTGATGGCCGTGATTTCGAGTCTGGCGCAGCAGACCGGGCGGCGGTCAAATGACATCATTGAATTCAACGGCTCGTTTATGCAGCAGCTTGGCGCATTATCACGCGCCCATGATGCGATAGCGACAACCGGGTGGCGCGGGGCGTTGTTGGAAACCGTTATCGCAGGGTCGAACAGGTCCGTAAGTCAGGGAGCAAAGGTGGTGGTCGACGGTGAGACGTCGGGTATAATGCTCACGCCCAATGCAGCGCAAAACGTCGCCTTGCTCCTGCATGAACTCGCGGCGTGCAGCGACAGCCGGTCAACGATACGCATCCTATCCGAATGCAATCACGATGGGCCGCTCAGGCTGACATGGGATATGGATCGGATGAGGGGCGATAAGAAAATTTGGGCTGATTTTTTGACCAAGATTGCGCCGCTTTCCCTTGATGGAAAAGGGGAATTATCCGGCGGTAACGATGAACCGCTCACCTATACGCTGACCATCTCCACCGATCATTTCGCGTCTGTGTGATCGGTCAAAGACACTGGCATAATACCAGCGGCCCCAAATGCTGACCGTTCTGAAAGTTGTTCCTGCCCCGGACCTGATCCTACCTGATTCACACATTGAGTAGCTTCCAGCCACGTTTGAAAGTTTGGTACTGGACGAGGCCCTTGTAGATTGTGATGGGTCCGGGCTTTCCGTAGTAGCAGTTCCATCCTCCGAGCCGTGCGAAGACCCATGCGGCGAAGGCGAGGGCGTTGGGTGGGTGGGGGTTCTTCTGCTTCGGGGTTTTGCCTTCGAGGCCTGCGGAGAGCCGAGTCAGGAGAATTTCGTCTTCGTCGTCGAACGCATCCCGGATCGGACGTCTGGCGGTACCGTCGCGTTCGTGGACGAGTTGCATGACGATGATGGAGGCGATCAGCCCGGCAGTCGCGAGTTTCTCGAAAGGGTCATCTTCTTCGATCCGCAGATTCTCCATGTCGAACCCCTTGGACTTGAGCGTGCGGAACACCTGTTCGATCGTCCAGCGGCGACGGTAGAACCCGACGATGCGCTCGGCGTCTTCGGGTGTGTCGATCTCGTGCGATGTGAGAAGACGCCAGTGAGCGGCGGGTTTTCCGGCGGGACCGCCGATCTCGCGCGCATCCACGAGGGTCATCGTCACGGTTTCGGGCAAGGCCTTGCACTCGGCGGCGCTGGCTCTGTCAGGGCGTTCGATCTCGACCGTCGTCGCGCGCAGCGCGAAGGTCGCCGTGTAGGCCCTGCGCCCCGGTGTGGCGGGTATGTCGGCTTTGATCCGACCGAGTTCCGGCAGGGCATCGGCGGTCTCGAACAGCTTGCTCTTGCCCTTCAGACAGCGGTCCTGCGCGACGCGCACCAGAATATCGACGCCTTCCGGGCGCAGGGCGAAGTCCTCGTAGATGTCACCTTCGCGATCCATGACCGCCGTGACGCGCACCGCCCCCGCCTCGCGCAGGGCCGCTGTCGCCTGCATCCCGCGCAGCCAGCGCGCGCTTTCCTTCTCCGCGAACGGCGTGACCTTGCGCCTGACCTTGGTGCCGCCCTCCCGGCGCAGGAACTCGGCCCCCGCCAGACCCAGGATCGCTCCGCTATCCGCATCCACCGCCAGCACTGGATGCAGCGCCAGCGAGGCAGCCCCGCGCCCTTCGGCCCCGCGCAGGTCCGTCGTATCCTGAATCGCCAGCACGTCCAGACCCACCACGCGCTCTTTCGTGCGCGCCACCACAGTCCCGGTCATCTCTGCAACGCTCACCGAAGGGTTCCGGAGAAACCGCCGTATCCGCACCTCGCCCGCCCGCGTCTGACCGAGTGTACGAACGCAAGCGGTACCCGTCTCCAGCAGACGCTCCAAAAGAAACGCCCCCCTTTTTGCAGGCGGCGGTCACCAAACCACCCCATCGTCCCGTCCAGCATCGGACCCTCCTGTCACGCAATCCTCAACCCAAAGAGAATCATCACTCGACAAAAGTCCCTAATCGCTACGAAATGTGTGAATGCGGTAGGACCTGATCCGGGGCCGGTCGCCGCAACGCGCTTTGTCCATACAGACCCCGGCGCGGGGGCCGAGGCAGGAGCTTGTTGCAAAAAAGGTCAGTCACAAAGGCCACTGGTATAAGATCAGGTAACCGCCTCGATCTCGTTGGTCACGACCTCAATCTGCGCCGCCGCTCGGTCCAGCATTTCGGCCACAGCCAGTTCCATCTCGGCAATGCGCTCGTCGGGCGCGCCTCCGGCACCGGAAGCCTTCAGCGCCGCTACTTCCTGTTCGAGGGCGGTGACGCGCTGTTCGTTTTCATGCAACTCATCCGCGACCATGAGAGCGGCCAGCAACATGTTGCGGCCTTCGTTTGCGGGTGACTTGTTCAGATCGATGGAATTGGAATGGCGGTCAATCTTGCGCGACAGGGCCATCACATGTTCCTGCTCGCCCTCGCCACAGCTAAGACGATAAGCGCGTCCGTTCACTTCAACGGTGACTTGTGGCATTGGTCGCCTCCTCACCCAGAACCCGGCGCAGGGCCGTAATCGCCTGATCGATCCGCGTGACCGCCATCGCGCGCTCCTGCTCATCGAGCGGTTTCGTCGCCTTCAAACGCTCCGCAGCAACCTGCAATCCTGAAAGCGCGGTATTAAAGCGTTCAACAGACGCCTCCAGCTCACTGGCATGCATGGACAAACTCCGTTCCGCGAATCAATTAACCGTACGATCCGTAACACGATTTTGCCACGGTTCGCCACAAGGCTTGCCTTGTTCCTTTGCAGGGTAGCGGAGATCGTGCTAACGGGCCACACATTCCCGCGCTGTTCATTCGAGACGGCGCTCAACATTGCAATATGTCTGGAGGAACGCATGGCCGTTCGCGTCGCAATCAATGGTTTTGGTCGTATCGGAAGAAACGTGCTGCGCGCGATCTATGAATCCGGTCGCACGGATATCGAAGTGGTCGCCATCAACGATCTCGGCCCGGTCGAGACGAACGCTCATCTTCTGCGCTACGATTCGGTGCATGGCCGCTTCCCCGGCACCGTCAAGGTCGATGGCAATACCATCGATCTGGGGCGCGGGCCGATCACTGTCACCGCAATCCGCAATCCTGAAGAGCTGCCGTGGAAAGAGCATGACGTCGATATCGCGATGGAATGCACCGGCATCTTCACCGCCAAGGACAAGGCCGCGATGCACCTGACCGCCGGTGCCAAGCGTGTGCTGATCTCGGCCCCCGGCAAGGACGCGGACAAGACCATCGTCTACGGCGTGAACCACGGCACGCTGACGGCGGATGATCTGATCGTCTCCAACGCTTCGTGCACGACCAACTGCCTCGCGCCGGTCGCCCATGTCCTGAATCAGACGGTTGGCATCGAGATGGGCTTTATGACCACCATCCACGCTTATACCGGCGACCAGCCGACCCTCGACACGATGCATTCCGACCCCTACCGGGGCCGCGCCGCCGCCATGTCGATGATCCCGACCTCCACGGGTGCTGCCAAGGCCGTTGGCCTAGTCCTGCCCGAACTCGATGGAAAGCTGGACGGCACCGCGATCCGCGTGCCCACCGCCAACGTCTCGGTCGTCGATCTCAAGATCGTCGCGTCAAAAGCGGTCAGCGTCGATCAGGTAAATGATGCCATGCTCGAAGCCGCCAATGGTGAACTAAAGGGCATCCTCCAGTGCAATGACGAGCCGCTGGTTTCCATCGACTTCAACCACGATCCACATTCCTCCTCCTTCGCTTTGCCACAAACCAAGGTTATGGACGGAAAGCTGTGCCGCGTATTGTCGTGGTACGATAACGAATGGGGCTTCTCGAACCGCATGTCTGACACGGCGGTTGCGATGGGCAAATTGCTCTGAGGATACGATGCGAAAAACTCTGATCGGGGCGAGCGGCGCGGTATTCGCGTTGCTCGTTTTTCCCACGATGGCGCTGGCCTGCACCAAACCGACCGCTCCCGCTGTCGTTGATCGCAATACGCTGACCTTTGAACAGCGCAACGCGATGACGGCGGAGATCGACGCCTATATCGCCGCGATGAACGTGTATCTCGCCTGTCTCGAACGGTCGGACACCATCGCACGGGCCGAGGCGGAGCAGATCATCAAGACATGGGAAGCGCCGGTCGATGACCTTCAAATAGTTCAATGAGATCCGTATGCCCTACAAGACCCTCGACGACATCGATCTTAGCGGTAAGCGCGCGCTGATTCGTGTCGACCTGAACGTGCCATCCGAGGACGGGCGCATAACTGACGATACCCGCATCCGGCGCATCCTGCCCACTATCGAAGCGGTGATCGAAAAGGGCGGCCATCCCGTGCTGCTGTCGCATTTCGGTCGCCCAAAGGGTAAGCGCAACGACGATATGTCGCTGCGCATCGCCACGGACGCTCTCGCCAGCCTGTCCGGTCGCACGGTTCGCTTTGGCGAAGATTGCATCGGTGATGCCGCCAAAGCCGCCATCGATGCGCAGCAACCCGGCGAGGTCGTTCTGCTAGAAAATACCCGTTTCCATGCGGGCGAGGAAAAGAACGACCCCGCCTTCGCGCAGGAACTCGCCGCCCTCGGCGATGTCTACGTCAACGACGCCTTCTCCGCCGCCCACCGCGCTCATGCCTCGACCGAAGGCATCGCGCGTCTGCTGCCCTCCGTCGCGGGCCGCAACATGCAGATCGAGTTGGATGCGCTTGAAAAGGCGCTTTCCTCGCCCGAACGCCCAGTTGTTGCCGTCGTCGGCGGGGCGAAAGTCTCAACCAAACTTGACCTGATCGGCAATCTACTTAGCAAGGTCGATGCGGTCGTTATCGGTGGTGGCATGGCCAACACTTTCCTCGCCGCCGAGGGGAAGGCCGTCGGCAAATCCCTGTGCGAGCATGATATGCTCGATACCGCCCGCGATATCGCCACCCGCGCCAAGGCCGCCGGATGCGATCTGATCCTGCCCATCGATATCGTCGTCGCCGGCGCCTTCGCCGCCAATGCCCCACACCGCACGGTTGCGGCGGATGCGTGCCCCGATGACATGATGATCCTCGACGCGGGCGATGCGACCGTCTCCATGATCGAGGAGCGCTTCGAGCGGGCAAAGACTATCGTCTGGAACGGCCCGCTCGGTGCCTTCGAGATCGAACCCTTCAACCGCGCCACCGACGCCGCCGCCCTCAAGGCCGCTGCGCTGACCAAGGCGGGCAGGGTGCTCTCCGTTGCGGGCGGAGGCGATACCGTCGCCGCGCTCAATGCATCGGGCGCGGGTAAGCAATTCACCTACGTTTCGACGGCGGGTGGCGCATTCCTCGAATGGCTAGAAGGCAAGACCCTGCCGGGTGTCGCCGCGCTATCGACCTAAAGCGAGGCCCGCGCGCCACGGCGGCGTCCAGTCCGGCCACGGGGCAGGGCGCTACCATTCGCGGCGTTCTCCAGCAGTGCGATTATCGTGTGCCCGGCATTTTCATCGGTGCGGTGCAGCGCCAGCAATTCGCGTGCGGCCTCTGCGGCGCGCTCCGGCTCGTCGAGGCCGAACGCCCAATCGAAGAAGATTGCGCGGTGTTCCTCGACCGCCAGATCGGGCAGGGCGAGGGCATCGGCGATAAGGCCGCGCGTGTCCCATCGGGAAGTGTTCTTCACGGCGTGTCCCTCCGTCCAGCATCTGACTACCCAACGCAATTGCCGCGAAGTTTCCGCCGTGACAAGCGATTTTCGTGCGTCAGGCGGCTTTCGTATCCGCCGACCCGACCCGACTCGCAGGCAGGATCAGCTTCGCCAGCGTGCCCACGCCTTCCTCGCTCTCCAGTTCAAGCTTGCCATCGACGCGCGCTGCAATACCGCAAACGATGGCCAGCCCCAGCCCCAGCCCGCCTTTGCCCTTGGAATAACTGTCCTCATGGGCTTGCTCGAAGGGGGTCCGTACCCGCTCTAGGTTCTCCGCCGACATGCCGCAGCCCGTGTCGCGCACCAAGATCGTGCAAGAACCATCCACATCGACCGCCGAGGAAATCTCGACGTCCCCTCCGGCATCAGTGAATTTGACGGCATTGGTGACGAGGTTGATCAAGGCTTGGCTCAGGCGCGACTGATCGGCGTAGATCGGCGTATTGGGCGTGAAGGGCACGTAGCTAACGACGATCCCCACCTCGCTCGCCCCGATTTGACAGGCGGCAACGACATTTTCGATCATCGCGCATAGATCGAACGTCTCATCTTCCCAACCGAATTTCCCCGAATCCAGGCGAGCCAAGTCGAGCAGATCATTGATATTGGTATGCAGCAGCGTGCCACTGGCATGGATATGCTCCACATACGTTTGGTAGCGCGGCTCATTCAATGGCCCGAACATCTCGTTACGCATCATATCCGCGAATCCGAGAATAGCATTCAGCGGTGTCCGTAACTCGTGGCTCATATTCGCGAGGAAATGACTTTTCGACAGATTCGCCGAAACCGCCGTATCACGGGCTCTGAATGCTTCGATACGCGACTCGCGCAACTCTTCATTCGCCCGCGACAGCTCGTTACTCATGATGGCCTGCAAACGAGCCAGCCGTTCACGCTCGAACGACCCCACGAGAACCGCTCCTGCGATCAGCAAATTGAACACCGCATTGCTGGTGATAGATACCATGTTGCCGGGGTGCCAAGGTACCGTCAGCAGATAGATAATGATTGTTGTTCCGAAGAGGGCGGCGGTGATGCGGAACCGAGGAACCAGCACAATCGCGCCGAGGCTCATGACGACGCCAAGGCCAAATTCGTAGTAATGCGCCGCTTCATCCGGGGCGATCAGCACGAAGAGCAGTTCGCTACCGACCGTGGCGGCGATCCCCATATTCATGGACCGTTCGCGCATTTTCGGCGTATTGCCTGGCTCGACAAAGCGGATGGCGGCGAACACGAGAAAAATGTAAGCGACTGCGCGGATGCTCAATATTGTCGTGGTTTCTTCGCCCCCCACATGCCAATCCAGAAATCCGAACGCGGGGAACAGGATCAGTGCGACAAGCAGGAACGACAGGCGAATCCGATACATCTGCGCATCTTGGTCCCGCCAGAACTCCTCCTCCGCCCGTGTATCCCGAAAAGCGGGCATACACATTCTATTGGACAGGTTGGGTTTGGAATTGATGTGCCTGTGTGTCACTGGTTCCGCGAGTCCTAAAGCCGTTCTGCGACCTCGACTCTAGGAAAAAGGTGATAACGATTACATACGACAAGCATGAATTGAGTAACGTATACGGACAAAAAGCCCTCAAAACTTTGTTATCCTCGCGCAAAATATGTATGTTAAAACAAACTTGTAGGGTTAACGCCACCGACATGTCGCTACGAACCCGTTGTCGATGTATTTTTCTACAATTTTACTGACGTAGGTCAGATGCGGATAACGCACCGCCCCTTGTCGCTTGGTGGCCGCGATGCTATGTGAGTTCCATTGCTGATCGCGCGTGAAGAACGATTACATCGTTCGCGATTCGGCAATATGTACAGCCCCCGCACATGGAAGCTGTAATGCCGATGTCCGACTGTGTCGGACGATGCTCACCGGCTGCTTTTTCGCGCAAGTGCCTCTGTATGATTGCGCTGCCCGGCATGATGCTGCGGTGGATGCTTAAGAAAGTTGTCTTTTTGACCCAATTCTCCGATCTCGGCCTCGCCGAGCCACTCCTTCGTTCCCTCGTGGAAGAAGGCTACACCGACCCGACTCCAATTCAGGCTGCCGTTATCCCCAAGGTGATCGAGGGGCGTGATGTCATGGGCATCGCCCAGACCGGCACCGGCAAGACAGCCGCTTTCGTGCTGCCTGTCCTCAGCCGTATCAAGGAAATGGAGCTTACGCCCAAGCGGGCAGGGTGCACCGCCCTGATCCTCGCACCAACGCGAGAGTTGGCCGCTCAGATCGCAGACAGCATCCGCATCTATGGCCGCTTCATGAAGCCTGCCGTTGCCGTCGTGGTTGGCGGTGTGAAGCATAATCCTCAAATCCGTCAGATGGCCCCCGGCGTCGATGTCCTTGTGGCCACGCCCGGTCGCCTGCTCGACCATATGGCCACCGGCACGATCCGCTTGGACGGAACATCCGTGATTGTTCTCGACGAGGGCGACCAGATGCTCGATCTCGGTTTCATGCCTGCCATTCGGCAGGTGATGAATGCTTTGCCGAAGAAGCGTCAGACCATGCTGTTCTCGGCCACCATGCCCGAACCGATCCGCAAGCTGGCCCGTGACTTCCTGGTTGACCCGGCGGAGGTGGCCGTTGCGGCGGTTTCAAAGCCCATCGACCGCATCGAGCAGCGCGTGATCCATCTTCCACATTCCGAGAAGAAGGACATGCTCGCCAAGCTGATGGCTGATCCGGCAATCGAGCGATCCATCGTCTTCACCCGCACCAAACGCGGGGCCGACAGGGTTGCCGAAGGTCTGGTAAAGGCGGGCTTCGGCGCGGCGGCAATCCACGGCAACAAGTCACAGAACCAGCGTGAGCGCGCATTGCGCGATTTCAAGCAGGGTCGCACGACCGTCCTTGTCGCCACCGATATTGCGGCACGCGGCATCGATATCGATGATGTCAGCCATGTCTTCAACTTCGAGCTGCCCAACATCCCCGAATCTTACGTCCACCGTATCGGGCGCACGGCACGCGCGGGTCGTGGTGGCGCGGCCATTTCCTTCTGCGATGGGACCGAGCGGCAATATCTGAAAGATATCGAAAAGCTCACGAACTTGATCATAGAAGCCGAAGGCACGCCCCAACCCTTTGAAAAGCCCCCCGCGCCGGGTGGTAACCGGGGCAATCGCGGGGGAGGGCAGGGTCGTCCGCAGCCCAAACCCGCCACCCGCAATCGCAAGGAAGAAAGCGGCAAGCCTCGCCGCCCCCGTCGCCGCAAGCGCCCCGCCGCATCGGCCTGAACCATCCGCGCCGCCCTGTTACCGGGGCGGCGTTTTTTACGCGCGGATCAATCCCCGCCGGTCAAAACTCGCGCTTTTAATCAGCGCATGGATCGCAATACCGGGGGTCAGGCCCAGCGTATCGACCGCTTCGCGCGTCACACGCGCCCGTAGCCGCTGCTCGCCCACCGCAACTGTCACCTCCGCAAAGGCTGTTTCCGCCTCTGCTGCAATCGCATCGACCGTTCCGGCCAGCAAATTGCGCGAGCTGATCGCCGTGGGGCGCGTCAGCGCCAGCGTCACATCCCGCGCTCGAACACGCAGCCGTACAGCATCACCGGGGCGAAGGGCCGTCAGCATCGGCATGGTCAGCGCCTGTCCTTCCAACTCCAGCCGCGTCAGCTTGTATGCATCATCCTGCCCGGTGACGGTCGCCTGCAACATGGCACCGGCTTCGAACCTGCCCGTAATCGCCTGTAGGTCGATGCGCTCCAGAATATCCGCCGTAGGCCCGATGGCCTGCACCTTGCCATCGACCAGCACGATCATCGTATCGGCCAATTGGACGACTTCCTCGATGGCGTGACTGACATAGAGCGACGGGATGCCGAAAGCGTTCGGCACGTCGCGCAGGTAGGGCAAGATATCGGCCTTGCGCGCCATGTCGAGCGCCGATAGCGGCTCATCCAGCAGCAGCAGTCGGGGCCGCGTCAGCAATGTTCGCCCCAATGCCACCCGCTGCCGCTCTCCCCCCGACAGCGTATCGGGGCGGCGCTGCAAAAGCGGTTCCAGCGCCAGTGCATCGATTACCGCATCGCAGGTGATCGAACCGTCTTCAGCCCGTCGATCTGCGTAGCGTAGATTGCCGATGACATCGAGATGCGCGAATAATCGCCCGTCCTGAAAAACGAAGCCGACAGGGCGTTGATGTGGCGATATCCAGATATCGCGTGAGCTGTCTGCCCACACCTTGCCGCCAAAGCTAACCCGCCCTTTGGCGCGTGCTTCCAACCCGGCGATGATGCGAAGCAGGGTGCTCTTGCCGCCGCCGCTTGGCCCGAACAGGGCGGTCGTGCCGATCAGCGGCGTGTCGATCGAAGCGTCGAGTGCAAACCCCCCGAAGGCAAGGCGAGCATCGCAGACGAGAGACGTCATACCGCTGCGTGCTCCCTTATCCGACGAGTATCAAGCGGCGTCGGCCACCGTATCGTCATCATCGTTCTTGCGACGCGACAGATCGGGAAGCGGAATCAGCATGAAGGCGGGCACATGGTCGCCCAGTCCCCGCACGGCACGGCCATTGCCGCGCTCGTTCCGGTCGTTGCCCCGATCCCGGCGATTGTTCCGGCCTTCGTCGCGCGGTGCATCCGTATTCTTGGATTCAGCGCGATCATTGCCGCGACCCCGGCCACCCCGGCGAGGCTTGCGATCCTCGTCCTGCCGCGTCTCGCGGGCTTCTTCCTTCGGCGTTTCCTGTTTGGCCTCGGTGACCGTTTCGGCCTGCTCCTCGATCACAGCCGACGTTTCGCTGGCGACAGGTTCGGCGGCTTCTACCGACTTGCGGCTTGGCCGCTTGCCACGGCGCGACTTTGCCGGAGCCTGTGCTTCTTCCTCTTGCTCAGAACTCGCGACGACTGGCTCTTCCACCTTGGCGGCGGACGCTTCGGAAACGGGGATTTCCTTGCCCAGCATCTTCTCGATGCTGTCGAGGTACTTCTGTTCGGGCTTCGTGGTCAGCGTAAACGCCTTGCCGCTGCGCCCTGCGCGACCCGTGCGACCGATCCGGTGGACATAATCCTCGGAATGGGTTGGTACATCGAAGTTGAACACATGGCTGACATCGGGAATATCCAGTCCGCGCGCCGCCACATCCGATGCGATCAGCAGCTTGATGTCACCAGCGCGAAAGCTGTCCAGCACCTGCATCCGCACCCTCTGATCCAAGTCACCATGCAGGGACGCGACGTCCAGCCCGTGCTTTTCGAGGGATTTGTGCAGCACTGCGATATCGCGTTTGCGGTTGCAGAAGATAATCGCATTCGTGATCGCATCACCTTCATCGGCGATGATCGCGCGCAGCGTATCGCGCTTCGCCTTGGGCAGCCCGTCCTTGCGACCCGATCCCACATGCACCAATGCCTGCGTCACCGTCTCGGCGGCGGTCGAGGCGCGTGCCACCTTCACCGTAACCGGATTTTGCAGGAACGTATCGGTGATCCGCTGAATCTCCGGTGGCATCGTCGCGGAGAAGAACAGCGTCTGTCGCGTGAAGGGCGTCAGGTTGAAAATCTTCTCGATATCGGGAATGAAGCCCATATCGAGCATTCGGTCCGCCTCATCGACGACCATGATATCGATCCCCGACAGCATCAGCTTGCCGCGCCCGAAATGGTCGAGCAACCGGCCCGGCGTCGCGATCAGAACATCGACGCCCCGGTCGATCTTCTTGTCCTGATCCTTGAACGATACACCCCCGATCAGCAGGGCCATCGTCAATTTGGTCTGCTTGGAATACGTCTCGAAATTCTCGGCCACCTGCGCCGCGAGTTCGCGCGTAGGGCAAAGAACCAGCGAGCGCGGCATCCGCGCCCGCGCGCGGCCCTTGGCGAGCCGGGTAATCATCGGAAGGCTGAAAGACGCGGTCTTACCGGTCCCCGTCTGCGCAATACCCAGTACATCCCTACCTTCGAGGGCGGGCGGAATCGCCTGCTCTTGAATCGGAGTGGGGGCGGTGTAGCCGGTGTTGAGCACCGCTTCGAGCACACGGGGATCAAGGGCCAACTCGTCAAACGTCATTCAGCGTTCCATACATTATGGGTGCGCCCACAGCGGTGCAGGCAACAGCGTGATTTCAAAACCACACGTAAGCTGCGAATTCAATCAAAAAGAGTGAACGAAGCGTTGCCTGAAAACCAGTGGATCACGAGATGTTCCCCGGAAGGCTCATCCCGCACGTTTGATAACGAGCGCTTGCTCGAAGAATCCTTCGATCTCATCGAAGTTCACCGCGCGCTCACCGGCACCCAACGGATCGTTGTACAGCAGCGTTGCTTGCAACTGGTTGTTCGGCAAACGCAGCCACTCGACACCGCGCACCACGATCATGTGGCGAATGCCAACCGCTTCGTCATGCGGGGCAGGGCGCAAACGGATCAACAGCGTCTCGCCCCTAGCAAGAATATCGTAGACGGTTTTCGGATCACGGGGAACGATTGCCAATTCGCGCGCTTCACCGCCGAACTTTTTGACCAGCTTGGCAATGGCTGGGATTTCCCCTGTACGCGCGCAGATGCCTTCCCGGTCGGCGCAACAAGCTTGCACATCCATGCCGTGGGCAAGCGCGACAATGGCGCATTGCGCGGGCGCGCGCCCTTTATTTACCCAGCCAATAGCCTGTTGCGCGGCGGCGGCCCAGCACCAGAGCGGTTCTTCCTGTGGAATATGCGGAATATGGTACTCGATTGCCGGTGGCGTGCTGCTTTCGTAATAGGGTTTGCCCGCGCTACTGGTCGAGATGCTGAACGGGTCGGTTTTAGCGGCGGCAGTCGTGATTTGCAGGCCGGGGATCGTGCTATCTGGGGCTTCGACGCTGAATGGAGTTTTCTTACTGCGCTCGCTGAGTTCCGCGACTTTCACGGAATCGATGGCTACAAACCGTCTACTCGTCAGGCTGGCGGGGACGGCGGCGGGTCGCGACGCGGCAAGTTGTGCAGCGGGCCGATATTGTGGAATCGCTGCCTTTGCTTCGGTGGGCGTAGGTGCATAGCTGGGCGCGGGCGTGTATTGTGGCGCAGGATTGTACTCTGGCCGTGATATATATTGCGGCAGCGGGGTGTAGGTCGGCGTGGGCGCATAGGCCACTTGCTGAATATTAGCGGGTGGGGCCGTTTGCGCTTCGTAGACGGCGCGCTGTGCGGGTGCATAATACACCTGCGCTGGCACGGTAATCCCGGCTCCGGGCGTTGCGGGCAGCTGACTGCAGGCCGTTGCAGCGAGAAGGGCGAACCCGACCGAAAACTTTACCACTGACAAAGACACACCCTCCAAGAATCCCGAAATACGCCACTCGCTGTGGCAACACGTCCTATCATAGAACAAAGCTTGCTCTCATCGGATCACGTCACCGTGCGATGCGTTCTTGCACGCAAGTGTTGCGCCAGAGTACCGCTTTGCGTGTAGGCCGCCAGAACAACAGGAACATGACGCCAATGTATATCGCAATGAACAGATTCAAGGTCACGCCCGGCCATGAAGAAGCCTTTGAAACGCTGTGGCGCGACCGTGACTCACACCTCGGTGGCACGCCCGGCTTTCTTGAATTCAAAATGCTGCGTGGCGCAAAGGGGAAGGACTACACCCTCTATATTTCGCAATCTCGTTGGCAGGATGAGACTGCATTTCGCGACTGGATGAAATCCGACAGCTTCCGCAAGGCGCATAAAGATGTCGGCGACCAGCGCGATCTCTACATCGGCCCGCCCGATTTTGAAGGGTTACAGGCGGTCGATGGAATCTGACGATCAGCAGCCGCCGTTATTGACCTTCAGATCGACAAGTTCCGCTTCGAGCGAGAAGTCGAGATAATCGAGGGTCAGATCGGTCACCACGCCATTATCGAACAGGGTCGCCGTGAAGCGAAATTCTGGCGTGGCTGTCGCGGCATCCGCATCGCCCGATGGCGGGAAATAAACCGAATCGATCCGCCACCGCTTCACGTCTTCCAGCGCCTCGCCGCCCTCGATAGACGACAGATCACCCTTTTCACCTGCATCGTTGATGCGGGTCACGGCATAGAAGACGGGCTTCTGCACATCGCCATCGAACACGGTTGCGGCATAGCGATCCTCGCCTGCCCGTGCGGCATCGAGAATGGCGCGCATATGCGCAAGCGGTGGCATCACTGTTTCGTCAAAGGTAATGTCATCGGCGCTGTCATAATCGACTGCTGCGCTTTCCTTCTCAACGCTCAGATTGCCGGAAGCGGATTGCTCGGTGGTTCCGTTAAATTCGGTTTCGGTCGAAAAGCGGTAAAGGTCACCATTTTCCGTCTCAAAGGCCGAAAGCCGGTAATCCGTCAGCACCGTCCCACCATCGCGGGCCAGCCGCACGACGAGGCGTTCATTCAACGTGTAACCGTCGCAGATGTCTTCCAGATCGAAGACGTAGCGCCCCTCGGCCCCGCGAATTGCCACGCTGCCGCGCGTATCGCCGAGCGAAAGTTCATACACAGCGCGATGTCCTGGCAGGTGGGTATTATCTTCAGCGAAAGCCGTCGCCAAGGGTGCAAAAACCATACAGGGTACGATGAGTCTGCGAAAGTTGTTCATTTCCATACCCTTCCTAAGATTTGTTCATGTTACTTTTTTGAAACTAGCCGTCAAGGAAGGAATGCTGCAACGCTGACGATAGGGCTGGCACCTTGACGTAGCATTCCGAAAAAATCTGTTAAGCCACATCAAAATCCGTGCGCTCCGATTGCGACGAAACTAAGGTATGCGGAATGAACTGACGGGAATGGATGTGACATGGACGACAAATCGATTGAGGAACGGCTGGCCGATCTGGGGGTAACGCTCCCCGATGCGCCCGCGCCAGCGGCAAACTATGTTCCCTACGTCGTGTCGGGGCTGCTGGTCTTTATTTCCGGCCAGTTGCCGATGGAGAATGGCGAATGCCCGCATCGCGGCGCTTTGGGCCGAGATGTCGACCTCGAACATGGTGTCGCCGCCGCCCGCGTCTGTGCCATCAACGTGCTGTCTCAGCTCAAAGCCGCCTGCGGTGGTGATCTGTCGAAAGTCGTTCGCTGCGTCCGTCTGGGTGGTTTCGTCGCGGCCACCCCCGATTTCGAGCAGCATCCAGCGGTCATCAACGGAGCCTCGGACCTCATCGCCGAAGCCTTGGGCGACGCGGGTCAGCATGCCCGCGCGGCGGTTGGTGTTTCGTCGCTACCTTTCGGTGTTCCCGTCGAAGTGGAGGCCGTCTTCGAGATCGCCGCCGCGTCCCCTGTCGGCTGAGTTGGCGTGTCCCGATTGACACCGGACTTCTGGTCCCGCCCCTTCGCCCATCGTGGTCTGCATGATGTCCGCGACGATCGCCCCGAAAACGGTCTTGCGGCCTTCGCAGCGGCCATCGACCAAGGCTATGCCATCGAACTCGACGTGCAAGCCTCCGCCGATGGCGAGGCGATGGTCTTCCATGACTACGAGTTGGATCGGCTGACCGAAACCACGGGCCGCATCGACGCGCAGCCCACCGATGCCCTACGCGCCATGCCCTTGCTCGGCGGTGGTACGATTCCGGACCTTGCCGAAGCGCTGCACCTGGTCGCTGGGCGCGCCCCGGTTTTGGTCGAGATCAAGGACCAAAGCGGCAGTTTCGGACCGGGACACGGGGCGCTGGAGCGCCGTGTCTGCGACGTGGTGCATGCATCTGCCCATCCTGAAATCTGCACGATCATGTCCTTCAATCCCCATTCCGTAATTGCCGTCCGCGACTACGCCCCCGAAATTCCGCGCGGTCTCGTCTCCTATGATTTCGAGCATCCGCATGACGCTCATGTTCCGGCTGATCATCGCAAGGCACTGGCCGACCTGCACTTTTTCGACGAAGCGGAAGCCGATTTCATCTCCTACGGTGCAACCGGCCTGACGGCCCCACCCGTCGTTGCGCTGCGCAGGCAAGGCATTCCCGTTTTTTCGTGGACCATCCGCACCGCCGAACAGGCCCGCGCCGCCCTCGACCATTGCGATCAGATCACCTTTGAAGGGTTTCTCCCGTAATTCTCCTTGAATCCTACCCGCAGGATGCCACCTGCTCTCACGAACAGGAGACGCATTTTGGACGACGACGCGCGGGTTAAGATCAGTCTGCTGGACGGCATCGCCGCCTGCGCCCCCGACCTGTGGGATGCTTGTGCCGCGCCGGAGACGACCGATGGGGGCCGCGCGCTGCACCCCTTTCTCACCTATCGCTGGCTTCATGCCTTTGAGGAAAGCGGTTCGGCCACCGGGGCCGAGGGTTGGGACCCCAAACACCTGATGGCCGAGGACGAGGCGGATACGCTGCTGGGCGTCATGCCGCTCTATGTGAAGGGCCATTCCTATGGCGAATACGTCTTTGACCACGGCTGGGCGCAGGCATTCGAGCGGGTGGGCGGGCGTTATTATCCCAAACTCCTCTCCGCCGTCCCCTTCACCCCCGTCACCGGCCCGCGCATCCTGCTCCACCCCGACGCCGATGCCAGCATCACCCGCAGCGCCTTGATCGCTGGCACAATGCAAATCGCGGTCGAGAATCGTCTCTCCTCCATGCATGTCAATTTCTGCACCGAGGAAGAAAAGCAACAATTCGTCGCCGCCGGTTTTCTGGGCCGCCGGGCGCAGCAATTTCATTGGCGCAACGACGACTACGCCAATTTCGACGCCTTCCTCGCCGCGCTCGCCTCGCGCAAGAAGAAGAACATCCGCAAGGAGCGGGCGCAGGCCGTGCGCGACGTCACGATCCATAGCTTCACGGGCGAGGATATCCGCCCTGAACATTGGGATGCGTTCTGGGTTTTCTATCAGGATACCGGCGCACGCAAATGGGGCACACCCTATCTGACCCGCGAATTTTTCGAGATCGCGCAGTCCAAACTGCGCGACGATATCCTGCTGGTCTTTGCCGAGCGCGAGGGTCGCTGGGTCGCGGGGGCGCTCAATGTCATCGGGCGCGACACGTTGTTCGGGCGCTACTGGGGTTGCACCGAACACCACCCGTGTCTTCACTTCGAGATTTGCTATTACCAAGCCATCGACTACGCCATCGAACACGGCCTGAAGACCGTCGAGGCGGGCGCGCAGGGCGAGCATAAGCTGGCGCGTGGTTATGTCCCCACCGAAACCCACGCCGCCCATTTCATCACCGATCCGGGCTTTCGCGATGCCGTCGAGCACTACCTCGAACAGGAATCCGCGATGGTCGGCGAGGAGATGGAGCTGCTGAATGACTTCACGCCGTTTCGAAAGGGGTAGGGGGCGACATCACCCCAAATTGTCGCGATTTCGAGTAAAGCTATATCCGAACAAAGAATCCCATATTTCACGCATCGCAAAATCCGCGCGCCAGTCGAAGTTCTCGACGCATCATGAAATCAACGTGGCTATTCGGGCGAGCACTTCGGCCATGACGGCCTTTGGTACGACTTTGCCGGTTGGCTCCAGATGGCGTGCCTTCGCATCGACGG
>CALJIU010000185.1 GCA_937974055.1 uncultured Neomegalonema sp.
GAGGGGTTGGCGGTTATGGTTGCCAATCCGGCGCTTGCTTCGGAGGAGGCCCCGGATCAAGTCCGGGGCAGCGAAGATTCAGAAGGCGCTGCCCCGCACGAAGATGCGGGGCCTCCTTTGGAGCCGATGATCCCCTACGTCGAGGCGAAACCGATCATGCAGCCGTTCGGGGACCGCTCGAAGGTGGTGATCGAGCCGATGCTGACGGATCAGTGGTTCGTGGATGCGGAAACGCTGGCCAGGCCCGCGCGGGAGGCGGTGGCCAACGGCGATACGGCGTTCGTGCCGAAAAGCTGGGAGAAGACCTATTTCAACTGGCTCGACAATATCGAACCGTGGTGCATCAGCCGCCAGCTCTGGTGGGGGCATCAGGTGCCGGTCTGGTATGGGTTTCTCAAAGACGGTGATACTGATGGCATTGATGTCATTGGCTATCGGGTGAAGGCATTCGCATATCAATCTGAGTCTGAAGCACTTGCTGCGGCTGAGCAGTATTATGGCACTAAGGTTGAGTTCAGGCCTTTTAGCCAGTTCGACAATATTAATGCTGATAACGGTCAAGCCAAAGTTCATTACGTTACTGAACAAACAAGGGGTTTCCAAGATCACGCAATGGAAGGCCTTCATGCCCGTGACATAATGCTCAATGCTCCGGGCAGAAGTGAGCGCAAAGACATCTTAGCTAGAACGCCATTGCCTTCACGTGATGGAAAATCTTATATTTTTCGAGACCCCGATGTCCTAGACACTTGGTTTTCCTCCGCCCTCTGGCCCTTCTCGACGCTCGGTTGGCCAAAGGACGATGAAGAAGCAAGAGAATTTGCGAAATATTATAAGACGGACGTGCTCGTTACCGGGTTCGATATCATCTTCTTCTGGGTCGCGCGGATGATGATGATGGGGCTGGAATTCAAGGACGAGGTGCCGTTCCACAGCGTCTATATCAACTCGATCGTCGTGGACAAGAACGGCGATAAGATGTCGAAATCAAAGGGAAATGTCATCGACCCGCTGGGCCTGATCGACAGCTACGGGGCCGACGCGCTGCGCTATACGCTGGCCTCGCAGGAGGTGCAGGGGCGGCGGCAGTCGCGCATGTCGGATGCGGCGGTCGAGGCGGCGCGCAACTTTGGCACCAAGCTTTGGAACGCGGCGCGGTTCGCGGAGTTTCATGCCTGCGAGCGTGATCCGGGGTTCGACCCGGCCAGCGTGACCGAGACGGTGAACCGCTGGATCATCGGCGAGACGGCGAAGGCACGCGAGGCGACGGATGCGGCGCTGGCGGCGTATCGCTTCAACGACGCGGCCAACGGGTTGTATCAACACGTTTATTTCCTCTGCGACTGGTATGTCGAATTCTCGAAAGAGGCGCTGACGGGGGAAGACGGCGCGGCGAAGGACGAGACGAAGGCAACGGTCGTCTGGGCCATCGACCAGTGCCTGCTCATGCTGCATCCGATCATGCCGTTCATCACCGAGGAGTTGTGGCGGCAGACGGGGGGGACAGGCGTGCTAATGCACCATAACTGGCCGACCTACACGGCGGCGGACCTGTCGGATGATGCCACGGAAGCGGAGATGCGCTGGACCATCTCGCTGATCGAGGCGATCCGGTCGGCGCGGGCGGAGATGAACGTGCCCGCTGGCGAGAAGATCGAGATGATGCTGACCGATTTCGAGATGGAAGCGGCGCAACGGCTGCTGCGGCAAGGCGCGCTGATCCGGCGCATGGCGCGGTTGTCGGAGGCGGCGGTCGGGAACGAGGCCCCTGCCGGGTCGATTGTTACCTCGGTCGAGGGCGCGGTGGTGAATATGCCGGTCGCGGATTTGATCGACGTGAAGGCAGAGGGCGCGCGGCTTAAGAAGAAGCTGGATAAGCTGGGCAAGGAAATCGGCGGGCTTGAGAAGAAGCTGGGGAATCCGGGCTTCTTGGGCAAGGCCGCGCCGGAGGTGATCGAGGAGCAGCGCGTGCGGCTGGCGGCGGCGCAGGAGGATCAAACGCGGCTGGCGGCGGCGGTGGCGCGGTTGGAGGCGATGTAGGGGGTCGCTGCATCGGGAATGAGCGCCGAATGGGGCGCAAAACGCAATCTCTTGAAAGAATTTTAGCTGCCCCGCACTTGGATGGCCCCGCGCAGCGGCGGGGCCTCCTTAAGCGTAGATCACTCTCAATTTACGGGAGGCCCCGCATCTGCAAAGCGTCATTTCATGCCGCATTGCGTTTGGGGCAGAAGTATTTCTTTCTCAAGCGATTGCCCAACGGGGCGCAACTGTGGATTGATTTTTGGGGCGTAGATTGGAAAGACGCCGAAAGGTGCGGGTGTGGTGACGAGCCATATCGACGGTTTGACGACACCACCGGAAACGGCCCGATAAGCGTGCCTTTGATTCCATTGATGTTTCGCCCATAGGGCGAGTATTGGAAACCGAGACTCGCGTAATGTTTCACGTGAAACATCGTGTTTCACGGCGGAAAACGGCGGTTTTGCTGGGCTGCGCGGCCCCCGATCCCCCGC
>CALJIU010000186.1 GCA_937974055.1 uncultured Neomegalonema sp.
CCCCGAAAACTGATCCCCATCAGCCTCTTCGCCCTCGACCATCCCGACCTCGTCGCGCACAGCCTCGCCGCGCAGGAACGCAGCCACCGCGCCCTTGAGACTGATGCCCGCTTCGTCGTCCCAACCGCCGTGCCGCGCCCGGAGGGATTGCGCAAGATCGACAACGACGTGCTCGACCGCCTAGACGCACAGCCTGCCCCCCTCGACCGTCTCGCCCTTTCCCGCATGGAGAACAGCGCGCTTCAGCGCCTCGTCAGCCTCGGCCTCATCCGCATCGCGGGGTTCACCCCCTCCGACGCCGCCCATGTCCTCGGCCTGCACGATGCGTGGCACGCCCCCACCGCCCGCCTTGCCGCCACCCTGCTCGCCCGTAGAAAGGGCCGCAAGGGCGACGCCATCGCCCCCGACGCAGATACGGTCGCGCGCATGGTCATCGACACCCTCACCCGCCGCTCGGCACAGGTCATCCTCGATACCGCCCTGTCCCATGACGGCATCGCGACCGCCCCATCCCCGCTGCTCGACGCTGGTTTGGCCGGCCATACGGGGGCCGCGCGTATCGATATCGGCCTCGCCCTGCCGCTGATCGGCCTTGGTGCTTCCGCCCCGACCTACTATCCCGCCATATCCGCAACCTTAGGCACCGCCTGCCTCGTACCCGACCATGCCGGGGTCGCCAATGCCGTTGGCGCGGTTGCGGGGCAAGTGACGGTCGAGCAATCGATTCGCATCACCAGCCCCGTCGAAGGCCAATACCGCGCGCATCTCTCCACCGCCTCTCAAGATTTCGCCACGTTGGAAAGCGCCAAAACCGCCACCAAAGCCGACCTCGACACCGCCATCCGCGCCGCCGCCCACGCCGCCGGGGCCGCCAATGCCGAGATCACATTCGACTACACCGAATCCGCCCCCATGATCGAAGGTCGTCCCCTCTTCATCGAGGCGACCATGACCGCGCGGGCATCGGGCAGACCCGCCCTCGCATCATCGACTTAGTCCGCACTACCGCGATCCGTCTCGACACGCTATTAGAGGCCGAAATCGACCACCGAAGAACCGGAGCCACCCCATGCATTCGCTCGTCGTCACCTTCGCTCTGATCGGAGTCCTCGGCGTTGGGGCGCAATGGCTCGCATGGCGTCTGCGCCTGCCCGCCATCGTCCTGATGCTGGTCGCGGGCATCGTCGCCGGGCCGATTACCGGCTGGATCGATCCCGTCCACGATTTCGGCGATGCGCTCGGCCCCCTCGTTTCGGTGGCAGTGGCGCTGATCCTGTTTGAAGGCGGCCTCAGCCTCGATTTCCGGGGCTTGCGCGATGCTGGGCCAGCGGTTCGGCGCATCATCTTCCTCGGCGCACCGCTCGGCTGGATTACTAGCACGTTGGCCTGCCACTACGTCGCGGGCCTGTCTTTGCCGGTATCGGCGGTCTTCGGTGGCATCCTCGTCATCACCGGCCCCACCGTGGTGACGCCGCTACTGCGACAGGCCAACCTGACCCCGCGCCCTGCATCGGTCCTGCGCTGGGAAGCCATCGTCAATGACAGTCTAGGCGCACTCTTCGCCGTCCTCGCCTATGAATTCGCCGTCACCCTCGCCACCACCGAAAGCGTCAGCCAAGCGGCAATCGGCGTCGCCATCGGCGTCGTCGTCGCCACGATCTTGGGCGGGGCGGCGGGCGCTGCCCTCGCCTATGGCTTCCGCCGCGCCATCGTTCCCGAATACATGAAAGTGCCGGTCCTGATCGCCGTCGTGCTGGGCGTGTTCGCCGCCTCGAACGAGTTGTTGGACGAAAGCGGCCTGCTCGCCGTCACCCTGATGGGCGCGATTCTCGGCAATGCGAACCTGCCCAGCATCGGCGAGTTGCGCCGCTTTAAGGAGCACATCGCCGTCCTGCTCGTTTCCGGCGTCTTCGTCATCCTCGCCGCCACCCTCGACTCATCCATGCTGGCGCTACTCGACTGGCGCGCCATTGCCTTCGTCGTCGTCATCATGCTGATCGCGCGCCCCGTCGCCATCATGCTCAGTCTTGCAGGCACCAATCTCAGCACCGCTGAGAAGGGCCTTATCGCGTGGGTCGGGCCACGCGGTGTGGTCGCGGTCGCCGTCTCCGGTTTCTTCGGGGTCAAGCTGGCCAATCTCGGCTTCGAGGACGGGGCCGCCATCGCCCCTCTCGCCTTCGCGCTTGTCTTTGCCACCGTCGTCATTCAGGGTTTCAGCGTCAGCGCAGTCGCCCGCCGCCTCGGCCTCGTCTCCACCGACATCCCCGGCGTCCTGATCGTCGGCGCATCCAACTGGACCGCCCAACTCGCCAAGGCCCTGCAAAAAGTCGAAATCCCCGTACTGGTCGCCGATAAGTCTTGGTCAAACCTGCGAAAGCTACGCCTCCAAGACATCCCCACATGGTACGGTGAAATCCTGTCCGAAACCGCCGAGCACACCATCGACCTCAACCGCTTCGGCACCATCATCGCGGCGACCGAGAACGATTCGTACAACGCCCTCATTTGCACAGATTTTGGCCCCGAATTCGGGCGCACCAATGTCTTTCAGCTTGGCCGCTCGAAGGATGGCGGCGACGATCCCCACGGCCTGCCCGTCACGCTGGGGGGGCGCAAACTCTTCGCCTCCGGCGTCTCCTTCGCCACGCTGGAGGCGCGCTCCTACGCTGGCTGGGTCTTCACCCACACCCGCCTGACGGACGAATTCACCCAAGAGGACTACCGCGATAAACGGGTCGAGGACACCGAACTGCTCGCCGATTTGACGAAGGACAAGACCATCTCCTTCAGCACAGTGAACGAGCGCCCGAAGGCCGGTCCCGGCGATGTCCTCATCAGCTATGCGCCTGAGAAAGCCCAAGGCGATCCGGCCACGAAAACGGAGCCGACGCCATGAGCACCGCCCCCTGCGCCATCTTCGACCTCGATGGCACCCTCGCCCATACGGCCCCCGACCTGATCGGCGCAGCGAACGACCTGTTCGCGGGTCGTGGCTTTCCCGCCCTGCCGCTATCGGTGGCCGAAACGACCGCCGGGTTCGGTGGCAAAGCCCTGATCCGCGCCGCGTTGATCCATGCCGAACAGCCGGTCGACGAGGCGGAAGTCGATGCCCTCTACAACCCCTTCTTAGACCGCTATGCCGAGCGTATCGCCGATGAAAGCTGTCTCTATGACGGTGTTATCGAGACGCTCGATACGCTGGTTTATCGCGGCTGGATCATCGGCGTTTGCACCAATAAGCCGGAGGGCCTCGCCCGCACCCTGCTCACCGAACTCGACGTCCTGCACCGTTTTCGCGCGTTGATCGGGGCTGATACGCTGCCGGTGCGCAAACCCGACCCCATCGCCCTGACCACCACCATCGACCGATGCGGCGCGGCGGTGGCCAAATCGGTGATGATCGGCGACACCGATACCGACCGCGACACCGCCCGCAACGCAGGCATTCCCTGCATTATGACCAGTTTTGGTTATTCCGAGATCGACGTGACGACGATGGCCGCCGATGCCGTGATCGACACCTTTCCGGCAGTGATCGACGCCCTCGAAACCATCAACGCGCGAACCGCTTGACGCCCCCGCCGCCGCCCTCTATGTGTGCCCACCCGGAGGGCGGTTAGCTCAGTTGGTAGAGCACAGTGTTCACATCGCTGGGGTCACTGGTTCGAATCCAGTACCGCCCACCATTTTCATCTACTCAGATCGACCATTCGCATTCCGTCCCCAGCGACGGTACGCGCTTGCGCGCTTTTTCGACCAGCGATAGGTCCAAATCGGCGTACACAACGCCCTCGCCCGTCCCCGCATCGGCCAGCACCGTTCCCCAAGGGTCGATGATCAGCGAATGGCCATAGCTTTCGCGCAGACTCGTCTCGTCTTCACCGTGATGCGGTCCCCATTGCGCGGGCGCGATGACGAAGCAGCCATTTTCGATGGCCCGCGCGCGCAGCAACACATGCCAATGCGCCCGCCCGGTCGGCACCGTAAAGGCGCTCGGCGCGGTTAATACCTGCGCGCCCGCCTTGGCCAATCCGCGATACAGCGCCGGGAACCGCATGTCGTAGCAGATTGTCAGGCCCAGTTTCGCCCAGCCCGCATCCGCCACAACCGCCCCGTTACCGGGCCGGTAGGATGCCGCCTCACGATAGCGGCCTTCATCGCCAAGATCGGCCTCGAACATGTGGATCTTGTCATAGCGCGCGGTGATCTTGCCATTCGAATCGATCAGGAACGAGCGGTTCACCGCCCGCTCCGTCTCACCCTCGGCTTTCAGCGCTAGCGAGCCGATCAGCACGCCGACCCCCCGCTCCTTCGCCTGCGCCCGAATCGCGGCGAGACAGGGATCGTCCGCCTCGTCGTTAATCCCCGCAAACAGCGCCGCGCGCCCCGGCGCGATCAGGTTCGTCACCTCCGGCGTCGCAACAAAATCCGCCCCGCCATCCGCCGCCTCACCGATCAGCGCCAGAACGCGATCCAGATTGCGCCCCGCATCCCCGGTCGCATTCGTCTGAACGAGCGCGACCCGCGTCATGCTTTCAACAGCGGATCGAGGTTGCCCGCGCGCTCCAGTCCGCTGATGTCGTCAAATCCACCGATATGCATATCGTTGATGAAAATCTGCGGCACCGTCCGCCCGCCCTCGGACCGCTTGATCATCTCTTCCAGCTTGGCGGAATCCGACCCGACCGGATACTCGATGAACTCGACGCCTTTCTGGTCGAGCAAGCGTTTCGCCATCGTGCAGTAGCCGCACGTGCTTTTCGTGTAGAGTTCGACCTTGGGCATTTAATCTCTCCGAGAACTTCGATCTGCGACAGATAGTGCATCTATCAGCCTTATGGAAGAGATAAGAACTAAAAGCGAACATCATTCTCTCGCGTGACCCGTGCGAAGACGAGGATATCCACTGATGCAGCCCCCCCATCGCGCAGGATCGCCGCCCCCGCATTCAGCGTCGCGCCGGTGGTCATGACGTCATCGACCAGCACGATTCGCTTGCCCGTGATATCCGCCCCCTCGGCCAGCGCAAACGCCCCTGCCACATTACGCTGCCGCTGCTCGAAACTTCGCCCCCGCTGGCTATCGGTCGCCCGCGTGCGCAGCAGGATGCCTGTGCCATGCGCCAGCCCTTCCGCATCCGCGATTCGCCGCGACAGTTCCGCCGACTGGTTCAGCCGCCGCTTCAACCGCCGCGTCCAGTGCAATGGTACCGGCACGACCATATCGGCTCCGGTCAGCACATCCCGCCCCGCCTGCCGCATCCATCGCGCCATGGGCCGCGCGATCTCCGCCCGGTCGCCATGTTTCAGCGACAGCACCAACCGCCGCGCACTTCCCCCATATAGCGTCGCCGCGCGCCCACGCTGCCACCGCATCCGCAGCCGCGCACAATCTTCGCATTGCAGCCCCTGCCCCGCCCCCACAGGCATCGGCTTTGCGCAGCGGTCGCACCCGGCCATCGAGACGAGCCGCAGGTCTGCCCAGCAACTTGGGCACAACCCAAACGGGTCCGACACATCCGCCCCGCACGCCATGCAGCCCGGCGGCCAGATCGACCCCGCCACGCTCGCGCCGATCCGCCGCAGCATGGAAAGGGTCGCGTGAAGATTAGGGCCTGCGATTTTGCTCATGGTGGCCTATATCCTGCCCCATGATCACCGACCAAGCCACCCCCGGTCCCTTTGACCGTGCCACCATCCGCCGCCGCCGCAACCGCGCCGCCGCGACGATAGGCGATGCCGACTTCCTGCTCGCCCGCGTGCGTGATGAACTCATCGAGCGGCTGGATGACGTCAACCGCCGCTTTGCCCGCATCGCCGTCATCGGCGCGGGCGATGGTAGCGTCACGCAGATGCTCGCCGCCCGTTATGCCCCCGACTTGCTGGTTCAGATCGAAACCGCCCCGGTTATGGCCCGCCTTGCCGCCCGCGCCTGCCCTTCGGCCCTTACAATAGTCGCCGACGAGGAACTTCTCCCCCTCGCCGCAGAATCCTTCGACCTCATCATCGCCCCACTCACCCTGCACGGCGTCAACGACCTGCCCGGCGCGCTGATCCAGATGCGACAGGCGCTGCAACCCGACGGCCTGCTCATCGCCGCGATGCTGGCCGGGGACACCCTCGCCCCCCTGCGCGATGCCTTGTCGCGCGCCGAGATCGAGACGGTCGATGGCATCAGCCCCCGCATCTCGCCAATGGCCGACCTGCGCGATTTGGGCGGCCTGCTGCAACGCGCGGGCCTCGCCCTGCCGGTCGCGGACAAAGACGCCCTGACCGTCCGCTACGCCAGCCCGCTGCGCCTGCTCCACGACCTGCGCGCGATGGGCGAGGCGAACCCGCTGACCGAGCGCCGCCGCGTTTTTCTGCGCCGTGATACGCTGATGCGCGCCCTTGCCATCCTCGCCCAAGACCATGCCGATACCGACGGAAAGATCCCCATCCGCTTCGAAATCGCCTATCTCCACGGCTGGGCACCCGCCGACACCCAACAACAGCCCTTGCGCCCCGGTTCGGCCAAGATGCGCCTCGCCGATGCCCTTGGTACCACCGAGACTCCACTGGGCGACAAACCGCGCCATTGACGCGCCGCACAATGCGCCTAGCTATAAAACTGATTAAGATGCCCAGAGGTACTGCCATGCTCGATGCCGCCCCGATGCGCGACGCCACGACAGAAGTGAAACTCGACGCTCCGGGCGAAGGGCGGCTGCTCCATGCCAATACCGATCACCCTCCCGTGCCACGCGCCAAAGTCGGCATCCTGATCGCAAACTTGGGTACCCCCGACGACCACAGCTATTGGCCCATGCGGCGCTACCTGAAAGAATTTCTCAGCGACCGCCGCGTCATCGACATCAATCGCGCGCTGTGGTGGCCGCTGCTCAACGGCATCATCCTCACCAAGCGCCCCTTTTCGTCAGGCGAGGCCTATCGCTCGATCTGGAACGAAGAGGCAGACGAATCCCCCCTTCTGACCATCACCAAAGCCCAAACCGAAAAGCTGCGCGCCGCCCTGACCACCGAATATGGCGATGATGTCGTGATCGACTATTGTATGCGCTACGGTAATCCCTCGACCAAATCCGTCATCGAAAAGATGCAGAAGGCGGGCTGCGAGCGGATCGTCTTTTTCCCGCTCTACCCCCAATACGCCGCCCCCACCACCGCCACGGCCAATGACCAAGCTTTCCGCGCCCTGATGGACCTACGCTGGCAACCCTATATTCGCACTGTCCCAGCCTATTACGAGCACCCGCTCTATATCGAGGCATTGGCACAATCGCTGGAACGTCACATGGCCGAGCGCAAGGCCGAGGGTCGCCCGCCCCCCGATGTCGTCGTCACCTCCTACCACGGCGTCCCGAAACGCTATCTCATGTCCGGCGACCCCTATCATTGCCAGTGCCAGAAAACGACGCGCCTGCTGCGCGAGCGTCTGGGCTGGTCAAAGGAATTCCTCGAAGTCACCTTCCAATCCCGCTTCGGCACCGAAGAATGGCTCCAGCCCTATACCGTCAAGCGGGTCGAGGAACTGGCCGAGGAAGGCAAGAAAGACCTCGTGATCCTCGCTCCCGGCTTCTCCGCCGATTGCGTCGAAACGCTGGAGGAGATCAACGAGGAGATCAAAGAAGCCTTCGAGGAAGGCGGCGGCGAGACCTTCACCTATCTCCCCTGCCTCAACGACGACGACGCCCATATCGACATGATCGTCGATGTCGTTAAACGCGAGGCGAGCGGTTGGCTTTAACGTCAGGGTAGACATGGTCCATTTGGAAAACCCATACCGATTACGCTTTTCCCAGTATTATTCAAATACGTACCCCGCCCATTAACCACCACCCTGCCCGTTCTGCCTTTCCCCCGACCATTTCGTCCCATTCTGGCGCGTGTCTTGCTGCTGTTGTTATCAAGCAGGTTCACGGGTTGTTAGGAGCGGCACACCATGGTCATGGCAGGGATACGGGACAGCATCGGGACGGCGATCATGCGGCGAGCGCACAGATACGAGAGACTGGCACTGCGGGCGCGGCAAAACCCGCTTTTGCTTCAGGCCGGATACACAGTCGCGGGCCTCTTCGTCTTCCTTGGTATCATGGATGTCCTATCGACCAACTGGGCGCTCTCGGTCGGCGCGTATGAACTCAATGGCTTTATCCGCACGATTCAGGACTACCTCGGTCCCGCTTGGTACGTACCAAAGCTGGTCTTGCAAGCTACCGTCGCCGCGATGATTGTCTGGTCGCCAAACCGCATGACAATTTTCATCATGACCGTTATGTGTGGCTGGACCTCCAGCATCGTCACCAACAACTTCATGATCGCTTACCACCTCTCCTGAGGTCAGCGCCATCAACGCCGATTGGTGACATTCCGCAAGGATGTCGTCCACCAGATCACCCGGCGAATTCGATGTCCGGGCGGGCGACCTTGTTCAGGGCTTTCCGGTTGAGTGTGATGACGAGCAAATAATCGAAGGTAGTCTCATTTGACATTCATGGGCATTTAAAAAGAACATAGTATAAACTTTGTCAAACGCCGTGCATTGCCTGACCGCTCTAAATCGCTTTTACATCCGTACACTGCAAGCAACAGTGAAAGTAAATTTATCCATGTCCAAGACCTCTCCGCTTGTGTATGGTACGGCTTTCTCTATGTTGTAGATCATTCATGATCAAAGGCGCTACCACCATGCTACAGGTTACCCGCCCCCGCACCGTCCACACGATCGTTGAGCTACGCGATGCGGTTCGCGACTGGCGGCGTGCCGGTGATCTCGTCGCCCTGACCCCCACGATGGGTGGTTTGCACGAGGGACATCTGTCCCTCGTCCGCGCGGCGCGCAGACGGGCGAAGCGGGTCGTCGCTTCGATCTTCGTGAACCCCACCCAATTCGGCGAGGGCGAGGATTTCACCGCCTATCCTCGCGATGAAGTCCGCGATACCGAACTGCTGGCCAATGCAGGCTGTGACCTGATCTATGCCCCCAAAGTGTCGGAAATGTACCCGGAGGGCTTCGCCACCACCATCGGTGTCGATGGCATTACTACCAATCTATGCGGCGCACACCGCCCCGGCCATTTCGACGGCGTAACCACGGTTGTCTGCAAACTGCTCAATCAGGCCCAGCCAGATTACGCCATCTTCGGCGAGAAGGATTGGCAGCAACTCATCACCATCCGCCGCATGGTCCGCGACCTCGACATGCCGATCCGCATCGCCTCCAGCCCCACGGTCCGCGAAGCCGACGGCCTCGCCATGTCCTCCCGCAATCGCTACCTCTCCCCGCGTGAGCGCGCCGTGGCCGCGAAGCTGAACAAGGCGCTCTTCGCCTCCGCCGACCACATTGCCCACGGTGCCCCGCTCGACCGCGTACTCAGCGCCTGCGCCAAGGCTCTCGTTTCCGCCGGCTTTGACGACATCGACTATCTCGACGCCCGTGATGCCCGTACGCTGGAGCCGGTGACCGAGTTCGATCCCAATGTCGAAAGCCGCCTGTTCATCGCCGCCCGCCTCGGCAAGACGCGCTTGATCGACAATATCCCCATCGAACGCACCGGCATGACCGAATAGGCCGCGCGGGATTCTTCGTATTCCGTAAAGAATCGACGATCATCTTCGACAGTCCGCAAAACGCTCCGCCGTGCCGTTTCGGGATTTACGCCGCGCGGCGCGCTTGCTAGAAGCGCCCCGCGCAAACGGGGATCAGCGGGACATGGACATGAAGCCGAATTCGGACATCAAATTGCTCACGGGCAATTCCAACCGTGCCCTCGCCGAGAGCATATCTTCCAAGCTTTTCAGACCCCTGACCGATGCGCGAGTCGAAAAATTCGCCGATTCGGAAGTTTGGGTCGAGATCTACGACAATATGCGCGGCGAAGACGTCTTCATCGTCCAGCCGACCTCCAGTCCGGCGAATGACAGCCTGATGGAGCTGCTGGTCATTACCGACGCGCTCAAACGCGCCTCCGCAGGCCGCATTACCGCCGTCGTCCCCTATTTCGGCTACGCCCGGCAAGACCGTAAACATGCGCCCCGCACGCCCATTACGGCGAAACTCGTGGCAAACCTCATCACCGAGGCCGGGGCTGATCGCGTCCTCACCGTTGATTTACACGCCGGGCAAATCCAAGGCTTCTTCGACATTCCCGTCGATAACCTCTACGCCACGCCCGTCTTCGCGCACCACGCCAAGACGATGGTCACCGCCAGCGATAAGCGCCTGATGGTCGTCTCCCCCGATGTGGGCGGTGTCGTTCGCGCCCGCACCTTCGCCGAGATGATCGACGCCGACCTTGCCGTCATCGATAAGCGCCGCGAGAAAGCGGGCGTTGTGGCCGAGATGAACGTGCTGGGCGATGTCGAAGGCCGCACATGCATCCTCTATGACGATATCGTGGATAGCGCGGGCACGCTTTGCCGTGCCGCCGAAGCCCTGCTGGAGCGCGGTGCAGCCGAGGTCCACGCCATGTGCACCCACGGCGTTCTCTCCGACCCCGCCATCGAGCGCGTGAAGAATTCGGTGCTCAAAAGCCTCGCGATCACCGATTCCATCGACCAGTCGCACCTCGCCGCCAATGACAAGATTCAGGTCATTTCCATCGGCCCGATGCTCGCCGCAGCCATCGATTCCATCTCACGGCACGATTCGGTATCGCGTCTATTCGAGAAAGCGCCGATTTCCTGACCGACCCCCGCAGCGGGGCTTGCAACGTCAACGCCCCGTCGCTATAGAACGCGCTCCGCCTCCCCGCTTGCCGGTGGCGATTTTTTGGCAGACCACCACCCGGAACGAGCAGATGAAAAAAGACATGCATCCCGACTACCACAACATCAACGTCCGCATGACCAATGGCGATGTGGTCAAGATGCGCTCCACCTGGGGTTCTGAAGGTGACGAGCTGGTGCTCGACGTCGATCCCTCGACCCATCCAGCATGGACCGGCGGCACGCAGCGCCTGATGGATACCGGCGGTCGCGTCTCGAAGTTCAAGAAAAAATTCGAAGGCTTTGGCTTCTAGGCTTAGGGCCGGTAGCCAAGCATCATGGAACGCCGTCGCAAACCCCATATCGTCGTCTTCGGCAACGAAAAGGGCGGTTCCGGCAAGTCCACGACTGCCATGCACGTTTTCGTGGCACTGGCCCGGCGCGGTATGCGCGTCGGTGCCATTGACCTCGACCTGCGCCAGCAAAGCCTGTTCCGTTACATCGAGAACCGTAAAGGCTGGTGCGAGCGCAAGGGCGTCAATCTCGTCCTGCCCCGCACGGTGCGCATCGAGACGAGCAACAACCCGGACCGCGAAACTGCATGGTCTATCGAGAGCGAGCGTTTCGATGCCGCTATCGCTGATCTCAGCCGCGATTGCGACGCGATCCTGATCGATTGTCCCGGCGCGTATTCCAATCTCTCGCGCCTCGGCCATTCATCGGCCAACACTCTCGTTACCCCCATCAATGACAGCTTCGTGGATTTCGACCTGCTCGCGCGGGTCGATCCCTCTAACCTGACCATCAGCGGCCCATCCATCTATTCTGAGATGGTGTGGGAGGCCCGCAAGCTGCGTGCGCAGGTCGGCATGGGCAATCTCGACTGGATCGTCGTGCGCAACCGTACCCCGCTCGAAGACACGCGCAACAAGCGCCGCGTCGGTGACATGCTGCAACAACTGTCCCGCCGCATCGGATTCCGCGTGTCACAGGGCCTCAGCGAGCGCCCGATCTTCCGTGAGTTGTTTCTCTCCGGCCTGACGTTGCTCGACCTGCGCGAGTCCGGTGCGCAGCTCGACATGTCCCGCGTCGCCGCCCGTCAGGAAGTGCGCGAGATGATAGCCACCCTCGAAATTCCAGACCCAATTCGATAAATCATCGCCAGCCGACGTGACTTACAAAAAAGCCCTGCTTCGCATGAAGCAGGGCTTTTGTTTTTTAGCTCTAAAGTCTGCTTTAGGCTGCCGCCCTACCCGCTCGATTTGATCGCAAAGCAGGCGATACCCCGCCGTGACAGCGACCGGCACGCATTTTCCGCCTGCCCCTTGCCCAAGCCAAGGAACCGCGCGCGATAGATAGGCCGACCGTTCGACACCCGCTTCGTCACCACCGGCGCAGCCCGCATCAATTGCGGCGAGCGCAGCGCCTTCGCGCGTTCGAGAATATCCTCGGCCTGTTTCAGCTTGCGATACGCCCCGATCTGCACGGCCCAGTCGCCCTGTAGCGTTAGGTCGACGGCTTCCGCCGGGGGTGCGATGATCCGCTGCAAAGCGCGCAATCCATTGGCAACGACCCACGGATCTGACTGGGTTCGCATCGCCACGACCGCCGCAGGCTGCGCCGCAGCATCCACCGAAGGACTGGCCGCTGCCATCAACACGGACGCTGGTTCCAGCGTCTCCATTTTCGACGGCTTGCCACGCGGCAACGGTGTCGCTTCGAGAGTGCCACTATAGACCGGCACAGCGATCCGTTTCGGCAATTTCACGAATCCTTCGTCGAGAATTTTCCGCATATGCCGATTGCGGCTCGCGCCGCTCTTGCCGCCAAAGACCACGCCGATTATGCGGTTGCCGTCCCGCTCCGCCGAGGCGACGAGATTGTAGCCCGATGCGCGGGTGTATCCCGTTTTGATCCCGTCAGCGCCCGCGTACTTACCCAGCAATTTATTGGTCGCGCGGTAGTTCCGCCCGCCATATTTGAATCTCTTACGCTCGAACATCCCGTATTGCTCAGGAAAATCCGAGAATATCCGGCGGCCCAAAATGGCCATATCGCGTGCCGTCGAATACTGACCTCGCGCCGTCAGGCCGTGCGGGTTTTTGAACTGCGTGTTCCGCATTCCCAATTGACGCGCCTTGGCCGTCATCATCCTCGCGAACTCGGCCTTTGAATTGCCCAGCGCTTCGGCCAATACCGTCGCCGCGTCATTCGCCGATTTCGTGGCACAGGCTTGCAACGCATCGCGCATACTGATCGTGCTGCCCCGTTTTAGGCCCAGCTTCGAGGCAGGCTCATTCGAGGCAACGCGCGATACCGTCAAAAGCGACTCCATCGTATAGATGCCCCGATCGATGGCCTCGAAAGCCAGATACAGCGTCATCATCTTCGTCAACGATGCAGGGTACAAACGTTTGTCAGCATTGCGTTGGCGCAGTACCTGACCAGTACGCGCGTCAACGACGATGGACGCATATTTCGAGTTTGCCACGGCCCTATCGACGGGCAGCGCGAATGCCAATCCAATAAACAGGACCGTCGCGATAAATCGCGCCATACGTAGTGAAAGCGTCATTACAGCCCCTGCCTGCTCATTTTGAACTAGAACTTTTCCATTCCTTGAGAATCTGCATAGCATAAATCAAGTCATGCAGGGTAGATGCCGATTGCACCTGAAACGATCAATTTCGCCATATATGACAGGTCGTGCGCGTCACGTCCCTTCACAGTTGGCATTCGACGTCTATATTGTAGGCCAAAGGTAACCACGGAATTGACGACAATGGATCGACGCCCTCCCCTGCCCACCATGACGCTGACGTCTTTCGGCGGTACGGCAATGCCCGTTCGACTCATGGCGCAGGACGACGACGATCGCGACACAACGGTGCTGACCCGCCCGAAGGAACAGACCAAGCGTCCGTCGATGTACAAGGTTCTCATCATCAATGACGACTTCACCCCGATGGAGTTCGTCGTCCACGTCCTCGAAAAAGTCTTTCGCCTGACCCACGAACAGGCATTCGAGATCATGTTGACCGTCCATCTCAAGGGCGCGGCAGTCGTCGGCGTTTTTACCTTCGAGGTGGCCGAAACCAAGGTGTCGGCGGTCATGGAGATCGCCCGCAGAAACGAGCATCCGCTGCAATGCCGGATGGAGAAAGACTAAGGGATCACCCGCTGATCCCTGCCCCCAAATGCCAGAAGCGCCCTGCTTCCGGCACATTCTCACAGCCGGTCGCCCGACCATGCTGGAGCCGACAGACCGCCCCCGGACGGCGCTAATTTCGGGAAGGGCGCGAAAACTGCGTGACGAAGCGCGGATGCCGTGTTGAACTGACGATATGAATAAGACGCGGAACCCGTTTCTGCGCAGTGGCGGCTGGCGACACGGCCATCCGACACGACAAGAGGAGAGTGGCCGTGCCATCATTCACGAAATCACTCGAAGAAGCCCTTCACCGCGCACTTGCGGGGGCTAACGAGCGACATCACGAACTTGCAACGCTTGAGCATCTTCTCCTCGCCCTTGTCGATGAGCCGGATGCCGCGCAGGTCATGCGCGCATGTGGCGTCGATCTTGAGGAATTGCGCGGTGCGCTCACCGCGTATGTGGATGAACAGCTTACCAACCTCGTCTCCGATGCCGAAGGCACCGAGGCGACCCCCACGACCGGATTCCACCGCGTGATTCAGCGCGCGGCGGCGCATGTGCAATCCTCTGGGCGTTCCGAAGTAACCGGCGCGAATATCCTCGTGGCAATCTTCCACGAACGCGAAAGCTATGCTGTCTATTTTCTGCAAGAGCAGGATATGAGCCGGTATGACGCCAAAAACTTCATCGCCCATGGCGTCGCAAAAGACCCTGCCATGAATGAACCACGCCCCGTCTTGGGCGCCGAATCCGAGGAAGGCCCGGACGACGAAAGCGTCACGATGGGCGATGGCGGCAATAAATCCGAAAGCGCGCTCGATAAATATTGCGTCAATCTCAACGAAAAAGCCGAGGAAGGCGATGTCGACCCTCTGATCGGGCGTTCGCACGAGGTTGACCGCTGTATTCAGGTGCTGTGCCGCCGTCGCAAGAACAACCCGCTGCTGGTCGGTGATCCCGGTGTCGGCAAGACCGCCATTGCCGAAGGTCTGGCCCGCAAGATCACCGAGGGCGAAACGCCAGAGGTGCTGCTCGGCGCGACCATCTTCTCGCTCGATATGGGCGCACTCCTCGCCGGAACCCGCTATCGCGGCGATTTCGAGGAACGCTTGAAGGCCGTGATCGTCGAACTCGAAGAGCATGACGACGCGATCATGTTCATCGACGAGATCCACACCATCATCGGTGCGGGTGCCACGTCGGGCGGCGCGATGGATGCCTCCAACCTGCTGAAACCTGCCCTTCAATCGGGCAAGCTGCGTTGCATGGGGTCCACGACCTACAAGGAATACCGTCAGCATTTCGAGAAGGACCGCGCCCTGTCGCGGCGCTTCCAGAAGATCGACGTGACCGAGCCCTCCGTGGAGGATGCGATCAAAATCCTCAAAGGCGTGAAGCCGTATTTCGAGGAGCATCACGGCGTCAAATACACCTCCGACGCGATCAAGACGGCGGTCGAACTGTCCCACCGCTACATCCATGATCGTAAACTGCCCGACAAGGCGATCGATGTGATCGACGAGGTTGGTGCGGCTCAGATGCTCGTCCCTGAGACGAAGCGGCGCAAAACCATGACCGCGAAGGAGATCGAGGCCGTCGTCGCCAAGATCGCCCGCATTCCGGCCAAATCAGTCTCGCGCGACGATCAGGAAGTCCTGCGCGATCTGGAAAACTCGCTCAAGCGGGTCGTCTTCGGTCAGGACGCGGCCATCGACGCCCTGTCCAGCGCGATCAAGCTGGCCCGCGCGGGCCTGCGTGAGCCGGAAAAGCCCATCGGCTGCTACGTCTTCACCGGTCCCACCGGCGTCGGCAAGACCGAAGTCGCGAACCAGCTCGCCGACACCCTTGGGGTCGAGATGCTGCGTTTCGACATGTCGGAATACATGGAAAAGCATTCGATCAGCCGCTTGATCGGTGCCCCTCCGGGCTATGTCGGCTTCGATCAGGGCGGGCTACTGACAGATGGTGTCGATCAGCATCCGCATTGTGTCCTGCTGCTCGACGAGATCGAGAAGGCCCATCCGGACGTGTTCAACATCCTGCTTCAAGTGATGGACCACGGCAAACTGACCGACCACAGCGGCAAGAAAACCGACTTCCGCAACGTCATCCTCATCATGACGTCGAATGCTGGGGCCGCCGATGCCTCCCGCGCGCCTATCGGCTTCGGTCGCGACCGGCGCGAGGGCGAGGATCAGGAGGCGGTCGAAAAGCTGTTCACGCCGGAATTCCGCAACCGCCTCGATGCCACCATCGCCTTCGCTCCGCTTTCTTCCGAGATCGTGGTCAAAGTGGTCGAGAAGTTCGTCCTGCAGCTCGAAGGTCAGCTTTCAGACCGCAATGTCAGCTTCGAATTGACCGCCCCCGCCGCCGAATGGCTGGCCAAGAAGGGTTATGACGAAAAAATGGGCGCGCGGCCCCTGTCGCGCGTCATTCAGCAACACATCAAGAAGCCACTGGCCGAGGAACTGCTATTCGGCAAGCTGGCCAAGGGCGGCGTCGTCCGTGTGGGCGTCAAGAAGGGCAAGCTCGATTTGCAGATTCTGCCCCCCGACCCGCCCCGCATCAGTGGCAAAAAGACACCGCTGTTGACGGCTGGTTAACCATCCTCTCGTCAAGGTCGCTCCGTTGATACGGGGCGACCGAACCGATGGAGATGAGACTGTGAACACCACGATTCGGGCGGCTGCGTTATTCGCCGCCGCCCTTTACACACCGGCCAACGCCATCGAACTCGGAATGCCCATCGACTGCGTGATCGGTGAAAGCTGTATGGTGCAGAACTACGTCGATGCCGAACCAGAGGCAGGCGCACGCGACTTTCAATGCGGCCCCCTCGCCTATGATAATCATCAAGGCACCGATTTCCGACTGCGCAACCGTGCCGAAATCGCCAAAGGCTATGCCGTTCTCGCCACTGCCCCCGGCCAGATCGTCAGTGTCATCGACGATCAGCCCGACCACGATTTCCAAGATGCCGCCGACAACCCGCTCGGCTGCGGCAATGCGGTGATGATCAATCATGGCGCCGGTTGGGTTTCGCAATATTGCCACCTCGCCAAAGGCAGCAGCCGCGTGCGTGTCGGTCAATCCGTGCAAACCGGCGACCCGCTCGGCACCGTCGGCTCCTCCGGCGGCACGGATTTCCCGCATCTGCATTACGCCATCCGCCGTTTCAACGCCGTCATCAACCCCTATACCGGCGTCAGCCCTACCGGATGCAACGCCCCCGCCGCATCGCCGCTTTGGAGCGCCTCGACCGGCCTGACCTACACGCCCAGCGCCCTGTTCGGCATCGGCGTCACCGGTGTTTTCCCATCACTGGAAGTCGTGAAACAGGACCACGACCTCCTCACCGCCCCCGACAGCGCGACCGGTCCGATCTATGTCTGGCTGCATTTGCTGGGGGTGCGGACCGGCGATTCAGCACGGTTCATGGTCTTCGGTCCCGATGGCCGACCCTTTGCCAGCGAATTGTTCGAGATTACCGAGGATGAGACCATCTATCTCGCCAATATCGGCGTCACCCCGTCCGACATGGGCACCGACCGTTGGCCTGCGGGAGAATACACCGCCCGCGTCACCTACTACACCGATGGCGACGAAGCCTTGCGTGAAACCCTAGCCTATACGCTTCCACCGCCGAAAACATAGATATAGGCGGCGATGGCCAGCGCCATAACGCTCAAGGCAAAGGTCACGATCAGCGACAGGCGCATCAGGCGCAGTGCGATCAGCAAGAAACTGACCGCCCCGACCACCTGCGCCGCCCGCGCCAGCGGCCCCTCTGCGATATCGCTCACCGATACTTGCCCGGCACCACCCATGATCTGCTGTATTTCCGCCGGAAGCCGCCACCCGATATAGGCGGCGACGACAAGTGACAGCGCCCCGAAAAACAGGATGACAAGCCCCCGATCAGGCCGCTCGAAGAACGATAACGGATTCAGATTTTCATCCAATTCGCTCGCCAGCGCACGGCGGTCGAAAAATGAAAATCCATGCACGATTACCGTCAGAAAAATGCACGACGCTAGATACCCGGCAAGCACGACATCCGTATCTATTTCGACAGGCATAACCATCTCCACACCGTGTTACGACTGTATCAATATAGAACAGATCACTGAAAAGTGAAAGCAAATGGCCGCTTCTCAGCCGAGGGCGGATATGTCCAGCATATGCGCCATGGCAAGGCCGGTCTTGAAGCCTCCCGTCGCCACACTGACACCGCTCAAGACCGGATGCCGCCCGACCAGTAACGCCCGATCCGCCGCACGCGGACGCACCGCTGCCCATCGCTCGATGACCCTCGCCCCCGTCAAAGCAGAACACAGCGCATCGGCGCGCTCGATCTTTTGGTCCAGCAGCGCATCCGTCGTCGTCGCATCGTCGTAATACCGCTCCGACGTCGCCCCGACCGCGACCTCATTCCCCTCGCGCGGCACGACATACGTACCATCGTGATAGATGATCGGGCGCGCGGCCACGTCGCCCACAACCGACATACGCGCCGCCTGACCCTTCTCGCCCCGTCCGGCGGGTTCGCCATCGCTATCCGGCAGATGCGCAAACGCCGCCGCCCCCGTGGCCAGCACGATCAGGCGCGCCGCAATCCGATCACCATTGGCAAAGACCGCCGCCCCCTCCTCCAACCGTTCCAGCGCCATGCCATCGAGCAGCCCATCCCCGGCGGAGGCCGCCAGCGCCGCCAGATACCCGCGTGCATCGATCCGCGCGCTCAGACCACACCGCGCCGCCCCAAACGGCGCAGCCTGCTGTGCCACCCATGTCGGGTCGGGCCGCTCGATCAATTCCAGCGTCGCGGCCCCCCGCCAATTCTCCACCGCATCCGGCAACCGCCGTTCCCACGCCCGCCGCTGGTTCTCGGTCGTCAGCGGCACCAACCGCCCACAGCGCGCGTACCCAACCCCAACCCCCGTCTCATCCTCCAGCCCGGCCAGATAATCCGGCAACGACGTCAACGCTTGAAATTGCGCCTCTTTCTTGGGATTCCAGTTATCCGGCGCGTGCGGGGCCAACACCCCCAACGGCGTCGCGCTCGCTCCGGCCCCCGAATGGGCCGCATCCACGACCAGAACCCTACGCCCCGCAAGACGCATCTTCCGCGCGATGTTCAGACCGAATATACCGGCCCCGATAACGAGCACATCTTCCATGCGAGAGGCTTCACCATGACCGGCCCGGATACGCAAGACCTGTCGTGGCAAGAGGGGGTGCCTGTCTCGACCCGCTTCGACGATCCCTACTATTCCCGCGAGGATGGCCTCGCCGAAACCCGCCACGTTTTCCTCGCCGGATGCGACCTGCCCGCCCGATGGGAAGGACGCGACAGCTTCACCATCGCCGAGCTTGGCTTCGGCACCGGCCTTAATTTCTGCGCCGCCCTCGCCCTGTGGCGCGCGACCGCTCCACCCGCCGCGCATCTGCGCTTCGTATCCTTCGAGATGTACCCACTGGCCGCAGCCGATATCGACCGCGCCCTCGCCGTCTGGCCCGAAATAGCCGATGAACGCGCGGCGCTCGTCGCCGCGTGGCAGGGCGCTGGCAGCATCGAGATCGACAACGCCACGCTGACCCTAGTCACCGGCGACGCCCGTGAAACCGTGCGCGCGTGGAATGGTCAGGCGGATGCGTGGTTCCTCGACGGCTTTGCCCCGTCCCGCAATCCGCAAATGTGGGAAGCGCCCCTGCTCGACGCCGTCGCCCGCGCCAGCGCACCCGACGCCATCGCCGCGACCTACAGTGTTGCAGGGGCTGTCCGGCGCGGCTTGCAGGGCGCGGGCTTCACCCTTGAACGCCTGCCCGGCTATGGTCGAAAGCGCGAAATGCTACGCGCTTTCAAAACGCCTCGAACGACAGCATGACCACCGCGCCGTCGATCACCTGCTTACCGACATTCTCGAAATTCACCGTAATCCGGTCCCCGATAACCGATTGCACTTGGCCCACACCCCAATCGGGAAATTTCGGATGACGGACTAGGACGCCTACTGTTAACAATTCGTTCATCATTCTCTCGTTTCTGTATACGTCATATTCATACAAGCTGGTGCCCGATGACCGACCTGACTTTCGCGTCCCTGCTCGCATCCCGGATCTGCCACGATCTCATCAGCCCTGTGGGTGCGGTGAACAATGGCCTTGAAATCCTCGCTGACGAGTCCGACCCCGAAATGACCGAGCAGGCAATGGCCCTGATCCGCAACAGTGCGGAAAGCGCCTCGGCCAAACTCCAGTTCATGCGCCTCGCTTTCGGCATGGCGGGCAACGTCTCCGAGATGGTATCGCTCGACGAAACGCATACCCTTGCTCAAGGGTTGGTCGGCACCGGACCCATCAAGCTCGATTGGCAGGTCGGGACGCCCAGCCTCGACAAATCGGTCGTCAAGCTGCTGCTCAACATGATCCTCATCGGGGTCGAAGCCCTGCCCAGAGGCGGCATCCTGCGCGTCGGGGTTCAGCGGGCGGGCGCGACGAACCTGATGATCTCCGCCGAAGGGGCAAAGGCGCGGCTGCCGGAAAAATCCGCAGCGATCCTGCGCGATGGGGCCGAACTCAACGCCATCGAGCCACGGGAGTCGAACCTTCTCCTTACCCACACGCTCGCAACGGAATTGAAAAGCCTACTTCAAGTCACCCTCGGCGACGAAACCATCGAAATCGCGGCGACGATCTAAATTCACGCCCGCAACAATCGCCCCGCAAGCGGCGCACCCACCCATGCGAACCGCCCCGCCGCGACGGTGCCGACGATCCGTCGCGTCTGCGGCTCGACGATCACCAGATCGGCCCGCTTGCCGGTGTCGATGCTTCCCCGGTCCTGCACCCCCAACACCTTGGCGGGTCCGGCGGAAATCAACGCCCAAGCCTCCCCCATCGGCATCCCATCATCGACCAGCGCAAACGCCGCCCGCACCAATGATGGATAATGGTAATCTGAGGCCAGCGCATCGCACAGACCGGCATCGATCAAATCACGCGCCCTCACCCCTCGACCGTGAGAGCCGCCGCGAACCACGTTCGGCGCGCCCAGTACGACCGCCCGACCCGCCGCCCGCGCCGCCTCAGCCGCCTGCACCGTCACGGGAAACTCGCAAAGCGCCACCCCCGGCACCGCATCACCGCCGCCCTCGTCGTCATGCGTGCCGACCACGACCCCGGCCTCGGCCAGCCCGGCCACGAACCCCGGCAATCGCGCCCGCGCCTCGCCCATACCCGCGTGCAAACCCTGCATGATTGCCAGATGCTCCGCCGGAGAGCGCCCTGCGCGTAACGCTTGTCCGTCGATACGCGGGGGTCGCTTCCCGGCGGCCAGCGCCCCATGCGGCAGGTGATCGGCCAGCACCAGCGCGCCGATATCGTATTCCGCCACCAGCGCCGCGACCGCCGCGAAATCCGCGTGCAGCGATGCCTCAAGCCGTAACTGCACCCGCATATCCAGCGTTGCATCATAGTCGCTCAAGGCATCGCAAAGACCGCGCGCGAAGTCCGCCCCCCGCATTCCGCCCTGCCAACTCCAGAACTGCGCCAGCCACGCCGTCGTGATGCCGCAGCCCGCCAACTCGACCTCCAGCGCGCGCAGCCCGTCGGCCAGCGAGCGCAGCGCCCCCCGGCGCGGGGCCAGATGCCGCTCGAACCCATCGCCATGCACGTCCACGATACCGGGCAGGACCAGCAGCCCCCGCGCATCGATCCGGCGCCCCTGTGACGCATTCGCAATCACCCCATCGGCAACCGCCACCGCATCATCGCGCAGCCCTTCCGGCAGCAAAACACGCGCGCCCTCCAGCGTGAAGGGCGCGGCGTGTCTAAGATCGTCGTTCGGCATGGGGCATACCCGGCAAGAGTCAGTGTCGAACCCGGTATACCCTGACCGACCGCCGATCGCGCCCGGAAATCTAGCTGCGCTGTACCGCCGTATCCAGACGGTCGCCCGTCGCAAACGCTGCACTCACTGCCTGAGTACGGGTCACGTTGAAGCCGCTGCCTAACGAGAAGACCACGCTTCCCGCCGACGGATCGAAGGGATTCGAACTCCCCAGCGACACGGCGGTCGTCTGCACGCCATTGATCGTACCCGACCCCGCCGTCGCCGTCAGCGGCCCATCTGCCGGACGATTATCCGTCAGGTCGGTAAAGGTGAAATCGGTGCCTGGTCCCTGTAGCTGTACACTGTCCTGCCCCACGATCAGGCGCTCCACGCCAAGGCTGTTCGCCTCCAGCGCCAATCCCGGAGCCTGCGACGGCGGTGTCGGCTCAGAAGCGCGCACCACCTGCGTATCCAACGTCACGCCATTGGCGAATGCCGCATCGACATCGACGGTGCCGGTTGGGTTGAATCCGCTGCCAATGGTCAACACGGCCCCGCTGAACGGATCGACCGGCACGGCGGTCGTCTGCTGACCATTGATGATCCCCGATCCCTGCGCCGCCGTCAGCGGCCCATCCGCCGGGCGATTGTCGGTCAGGCCGGTAAAGGTGAAATCAGTATTTGGCCCGACGATCCGTATACTATCCGGTCCGGTAATCAGGCGCTCTGCCCCCGCATCGTTCGGGGCGAGTGCCTGCCCTTCGCCCGCAGGCGGTGGGGGTGGCGGCGGGGCGACCGGCTCGCTGAACCGCACATTTTCGACATTGCGCAGCACGACCCGGTCGCCCCCGCCGGAGGTATAGATTTGCGATCCTAAGAACCCACGACTGCGCGTATAATCGGCCTCGGCTCCCTTGAGCGTGACCGTATCGTTCCCGGCCCCGCCATCGACATAGGCCGCGCCCTTGACGGTCACTCGGTCATCACCGCTGCCCGCCAGCACGAAATCGCGTCCTTCGCCAGTGCGGATGCGGTCATTGCCGGAACCGCCGACGAGAAAGTCGCTCCCGCGCCCGCCCGACAAAGTATCGTCACCCGACCCACCATTGATGAAATCATTGCCACCCCGGCCCGCGATGCTGTCATCGCCACCGCGCCCGGATAGGGAATCCCGACCACGCGTACCTGTCAGCGTATCATCGCCATTGGTGGGGCGGGCAGGTTTGGATTTAGCGTTCGTATTTTCGGTTACGAGATCGTCAAAACTCGTATTCGCCGGTGCAGTCGAGGCCGCGCCGTTAGCCGCTGTCTTATCGATCATGTTCCGTCCTCTCCCGATACGTATTCGCGTATTGGGAGAAATATACACCAAAACGATGTATCAAAACAGAACAATTCACGACTAAGTGAAACCTACTCAAGTCCCAGCTTGGCTTTTACCGCCGCCTGCACCGCCTGCGGGTTGGCCTTGCCGCCCGTCGCCTTCATCACCTGACCGACGAACCAGCCCGCCATGGAGGGCTTTTCTTGCGCCTGCGCAACTTTTTCAGGGTTGGCCGCGATGATCTCGTCCACCGCCGCATCGATGGCACCGGTATCGGTGACCTGTTTCATGCCGCGTTCTTCGACGATTGCCGCCGGGTCGCCGCCTTCGGACCAGACGATCTCGAACAAATCTTTCGCAATCTTGCCGGAGATGTCGCCCTTCTGGATCAGGTCGATGATCCCGCCGAGCTGGTCGGCACTCATGGGCGAAGCGGTCACATCGAGACCAGCCTTGTTCAGCCGCCCGAACAGCTCGTTGACCACCCAGTTCGCAGCCATCTTACCGTCGCGACCCTGCGCGACCGCCTCGAAGAAATCGGCATCCATGCGCGCGGCACTCAGCACGGCGGCATCGTATTCCGTCACGCCATACTCGCCCATGAACCGCGCGCGCTTCTCGTCGGGCAGTTCGGGCAGGCCCGATGCGATATCGTCCACCCATGCCTGCTCGATCTCCAGCGGCAGCAGGTCGGGGCACGGGAAGTAGCGGTAGTCATGCGCCTCTTCCTTCGAGCGCATCGTCCGCGTCTCGCCCTTTTTCGGGTCGAACAGCCGCGTTTCCTGATCGATCTCGCCGCCATCCTCCAGAATCTCGATCTGGCGGCGGGCTTCGTACTCGATCGCTTGCTGGATGAAGCGCATCGAGTTCATGTTCTTGATTTCGCAGCGCGTACCCAGATGCGAGAAATCTTCCGTCTCGCGGTATTTCTCGTAGTCACCGGGGCGGCAGACCGAGACGTTCACATCCGCGCGCAGGCTGCCCTCCTGCATCTCGCCGTCACAGGTGCCGAGGTAGCGCATGATTTGGCGCAGCTTGCGCACGTATTCCGCCGCTTCCTCTGGCCCACGAATATCTGGGCGGCTGACGATTTCCATCAGCGCGACGCCAGTGCGGTTCAGATCGACCAGCGACATTTCGGGGTCCATGTCGTGGATCGACTTGCCCGCATCCTGCTCCAAATGAATGCGCTCGATCCGCACGGTCCGCGCGACGCCGGGTTCCAGATGCACCAGCACCTCACCCTCGCCCACGATGGGGTCTTTGAATTGGCTGATCTGATAGCCCTGAGGCAAATCGGGGTAGAAGTAATTCTTACGGTCGAACACGCTGCGCAGGTG
>CALJIU010000187.1 GCA_937974055.1 uncultured Neomegalonema sp.
TTCGATGATTATGCGCAGAAGGAGGAAGACCGATGAATGATTGGCGGGATAGTGTCCTTCATGACATGACGCCAGAGGAGCGTGCCGAAGTCGAGGTCGAAGGTCGGCGTATTGCCGCCGATGCCCGCACGATTGCCGATGCCCGCAAAGCCCTTGCCCTGACCCAGACGCAGGTTGCGAGTGCTATGGCGATTACGCAGGGCGCGCTTTCACAGATGGAAAATCGTGAGGACATGATGGTGTCCACGGTCAAATCTTATATCGAAGCGATGGGTGGTACGCTCGAACTCGTCGCGAAGTTTCCGGGAATGTCGCCGTTCGAACTGTCATTGGGCGGTGAGAGCGGCGATTCCAATGCGAAGCGGTCTGGGTAGGCGTAAGGCTCACTCCCCCTCCGTCGTTGACCCTTCCAGCCCCTCGATCATCGCGTGGATGGCCGTTTCCGCCGCCGCCAGCGCATCCGTATCGCGGGAGCGGGCGACGATGGTGACGCCCCAGCCGCCGCCCGGCTTGAGGCGGGGGTAGGAGCCGACGGAGACGCGGGGATGGGCTTCGGCGACCGCCGTGAGCGGGCCTCCCAGCACGCCTTCGGGATAGGGGCAGGGGATCGAAATGTCGTGCATCTTGGGGCCGGTGCCGACCATGTCGCGGACGTGTTCGATCATCGCGGCAAAGACCTGCGGTACGCCCGCCATGACAAAGACGTTCTCCAGCCGAAAGCCCGGTGCGCCGCTGACGGGGTTGTCGATCAGCACCGCGCCGTCGGGGATGCGGGCCATGCGCAGGCGGGCATCGGTGAGGTCGGCCCCGGTCCCGTAGCGGGCGACGAGGATGGCGCGGGCGTCCTCGCGGATGCCGATGGGGGTGTCGAAGGCGGCGGCGACGGCTTCCGCCGTGATATCATCATGGGTTGGGCCGATGCCGCCCGATGTGAAGACATAGGTATGTGACGCGGCCAGATCGCGCACGGCGGCGGTGATGGTGGCGGCGTCGTCGCGGATGGCGCGGGCCTCGTGCAGGTCGATCCCCGCCTCGCCCAGCATCTTGGCGGCGACCTGCGTGTTGCAATCCTGCGTGCGGCCAGAGAGGACTTCATCGCCGATGACGAGCATGGCGGCGGTGGGGGTATCGGTCATGGGGCGCTCCTCGGCTGCTTTTTCTTGTATCTAGCCGGTTTCGTGCGAAAAGCCGATATGGATTGGCGAATGATATTTACGGGCCTCATGGCCCTGATGCTGGCGCTGTATGTGCTGGTCGGGTTTTGGTGGTGGGCGTTTGCGGAGACGTGGTTGCTGTACCATCCGACGGATGACCCGATGGCGGAGTGCCCGCTGCCCGATGGGGTGGAGATTATCGCGTTGGGGTCCGAACGGGGGCTGTTCACGCCGGTTGGCGACGGCGAAGGCTCGGATACGTTGGTCGTGTTTTATCATGGGAACGGGAGCCGGGCGTGCAACTGGCGGTTTCTGGGGCCGAACCATCTGGCCCCGCTGGGGGTCGATACGCTGGTGGTGGAATATCCCGGCTATGCGGATGATCCGCGCACGCCCTCGAAGGCGGGGCTGCATGGCGCGGCGGAGGCGGCCCATGCGTGGTCGGCGGGGCGGTATGATCGCGTGATCGCCTTTGGCAATTCCATCGGGACCGGGCCTGCCTCGCACCATGCGGGGCTGGGGGGTGTGGACCGGCTGGTGCTGTTCGCGCCGTTCGATTCGATGCTGGCGTTGCTGCGCGGCAAGGGGTTCGTCTATCCGCGTTTCGTCCTGAGCAACGATTACGATGTGGTCGAGGCGGTGGGGGAGGAGCGGCCCGATGTGGTGATCGTGCATGGGGCGCGCGATACGCTGATCCCGGCGACGCATAGTGCGGATTTGGCGACGACACTGGAGGCGAAGGGGATGGTGGTGACGCGCATCCTACGGCCCGAAGCGGGGCATAACGGGCTGTTCGATGATGCGTTCTTCGATCCGTTTCTGGTGGAGCATGTGGTGGGGAATGCAGCGAAATGAGGGAAATCTCGTGTGACCATGAAGGCGCGATCTGCTCCCTCCCCCCGCAAGCGGGGAGAGGGCTTGTGGATGGAGATGCCACGGCAATAGTCAGAGGCCGATGCTATCCGGGGTCGTTGCGATGAAGATGCCCGACACCCTGCACCGGGGGCGGCTGGTGCGGCGGTATAAGCGGTTTCTTGCCGATATCGTGCTGGATGATGGGCGGGAGATTACCGCGCATTGCCCCAATCCCGGCTCGATGATGGGGCTGAAGGAGGAGGGCGTCACCGTCTGGGTGTCTCCGGCGGCGAACCCCAAGGCCAAGCTGGGTTGGCGGTGGGATTTCGTGCGGCGGAGGGACGGTATCCTCGCGGGGATAGACACGAACGCGCCGAACCGGCTGGTCAAGGAAGCGCTGGGCGCGGGGCGGATTGCGGAGGTGGCGGTCTATCACGACATGCGGGCCGAGGTGCCGTATCGCGAGGGGAGCCGGGTGGATTTTCTGCTGACGGGCGAGGGGCTACCCGATTGCTGGCTGGAGGTGAAGAACGTGCATCTGATGCGCGAACCGGGGTTGGTGGAGTTCCCGGACAGCGTGACCGCGCGGGGGGCCAAGCATATGGGTGATCTGGCGGCGATGCGCGCGGGCGGGGCGCGGGCCGTGGTGTTGTTCTGCGTGCAGATGACCGGGGCGGAACGCATGGCGCTGGCCGATGATCTGGACCCGGCCTATGGGCGCGCTTTCGACGCGGCGATGGCGGCGGGGGTGGAGGTGCTGGCCTATGCCTGCCGGATCGACGACCCGGATGGGGCGGGGGGCGAGGTGGTGCTCGACCGGCGGATACCGGTCGAGCGGTAGAGCGAATTGCGTTTAACGTGAACCATAGAGCATCGGTATTCGCATAGGTCTTGATGCGAATACCGATCCGAGTGAAACGCAAATCGCTATAGGTTTTCTCGTCACACGAAGATGAAGTCGCTTTCGTTTAGGTCTTGGATATCCCAGCCGGGGCCGAAGGTCAGGAAGTTGCCGTTCAGGAATTCGATGCTGTCCACGAAGTCGGAGCGGTCGATATACTGGGTCAGGTCGTTCCAGTTGAGGGCCATGGTGGTCGAGATTTCGATGACGTCGTTTTCCTGATCGGGCAGGAAGTCGTCGATATAGACGTCGCCGCCATCGAAGACGAAGGTATCGGCACCCAAGCCGCCATAGAGATCGTCGAAGCCGTCGCCGCCCCCATCGAGGATATCACGGCCCGCGCCGCCATAGAGCGTGTCATTTCCGAGATTGCCGAACAGGTCGTCATCGCCATCGCCGCCGCGCAGCAGGTCGTTGCCGTCGCTGCCCGAAAGGGTATCGTTGCCATTGCCGCCGTCGAGAGTGTCGGTGCCGCGCCCGCCGAAGAGGACGTCGTTGCCGTCACCGCCGAACAGGGTGTCGATGCCGTCATTGCCCTGCAATTCGTCATTGCCCGCGCCGCCGATGCCGTAATCGTTGCCGGTGCCGCCGCGCAACAGGTCGTTACCCGCGCCGCCCAGCATGATGTCATTGCCCGCATTGCCGTCGAGCTGGTCGTTGCCTGTGCCACCGAGCAGATAGTCATCGCCGCCGCGCCCGCCGATGGAATCATTGCCCGCAAGCCCGACGATCAGCTCGCCATCTGCGGTGCCCGCGATGGTATCGCCTGCGGCGGTGCCGGAAATGGCGGTTTCAAAATCGACGCTGCCGGTGAATTCGGCGGCGTGCTCGACGGTCAGGACGGTGCCGCCGATATTCAGCGATTCGACGTTGTTGAGGACATCATTGCCGAGGGTGGGACCGAAGACGCCGACGACGCCATTCGCATCGCGAATGACGGTGTAGTCGGCGACGCTGCCCCCGTAGAAGGCGGTGTCATGGCCGGTGCCGCCGTCGATGACGTCATCGCCCGTGCCGCCGACGAGGCGGTCATCGCCCGCGCCGCCGAGTAGGATATCGTCTCCCCCCGCGCCGCGCAGGATATCGTTGCCCCGGAACCCGACCAGCACGTCGGCATCGTTGCCGCTGCGCAGGTTGTCGATCCCGGCGGTGCCGAGGAGGGCGTCGCTCGCATCGAAGGTCTCGGTCGCGATGGACAGGCCGGCGAGGTCATAGCCCTGCGCCCCGACGCGCAGGTTTTCGACGTTGCGCAGGGTGTCGATGCCGCTATTCGCGCCGAAGACGCTGAAGGTACCGTCAGTGTTGCGCAGGACCGCGTGGTCCGCGAGGGAACCGCTGTAGAGCGCGACATCGGTGCCGTTGCCGCCGTTGAGGAAATCCGCACCGAAACCGCCCGCAAGACGATCATCGCCATCGCCGCCGTTCAGCGTGTCATCGCCGCGAAAGCCGATCAGAAGATCGTTGCCGGTGCCGCCATTGAGGACATCATTGCCCGCGCGCCCATCGAGCCGGTCGTTGCCAGCAAGACCGTTCAGGATATCGTCGGCGGCGGTGCCGTTGAGGGTGTTGTTGCCGGATGTGCCATTGATGACGGGCATGAGGTTGCCTTTCGGAAAGGGATTTCGATCTATAGTAAAGATAGATCAAAAATGCGCGCGGCCAAAGTAGAAAAGCGCTGTGGCACCAAATGGCCTTTAGTTCGCCACGATTGAACCCACCAAAACACGCGATGCGGGAGCGTATGGACGCCTATTTGCCGATCATGCCTTTTAGTCTGTACAGCGTATCCTGCGCATCGCGGGGGCTAAGGGCATCCAAATCAATGGATTTTAATGCGTTTACGAGTTCGGAGGGCGTCTCTTCTTGAGGTTGTTGTACGATGGCCGCGAAAAGGGGCAAGTCATCGACGATGGCGCGGATGCGGGCTTCGCCGCCTTTCGCGTCGCCTTTTTCCAGCCGTTC
>CALJIU010000188.1 GCA_937974055.1 uncultured Neomegalonema sp.
TCGATCTGCACGCCAGACGTGTTCCAGAACCGGCTGCCCTGGGTCAGGCGTTGCTGATGCGGGGCTTCGATGAACAGCTCGAAGACCACCGCCTCGCCATCCGGGGTCAGGGTCTTCGCCTCGACCCTGCCCACCTCGATCCGTTTATAGAAGACCGGCGCGCCGACCGACATCGACCCACCGTCCTCGGCAATCAGGCGCACGCGCCGACCGGGCGTGTCGGGCGGCGTCAGTGGGGGGCTGTCGAGGGCGACGAATTCATACTGCGCCTCGCCGATCTCGGCATCCCAAGCCGCCTCGATATACGACCCGGATAGCACGGTATCGAGGCCGCTGATCCCCTGTAGCGAGACTTGCGGGCTGACCACCCAAAACGTTGCGCTTTCGTCGATAAATCGGGCGATGCGCTTGTCCAACCGCGCTTGCAGAACCACTTTGCTGCCGTCATCGGAAAAGCCGACATCCTCGACCTGACCGATGGTGACATCGCGGCGTTTGATGACGGTCTTGCCCGCTTCGACGCCGGTTGCGCTGTCCAGCACGATCTCGATGAGCGGCCCTTTTTCGGCCTGCGTTTTCCACGCGACACCGACCGACACCATCAGCGCCAGCAGAGGCACCAGCCAGACGAGCGAAATGCGGCGGTTTGCCGTTTCGGTATCGTGGAAATCCGGCTCTTCAGGTTCGGCCACGGGCGCGGTGCTCCTCGATGCTGTCCCAGATCAGTCTTGGGTCGAAGCTTTGCGCGGAAAGCATCGTAAATACAACCGACAAGGCGAAACAGACCGCCGCCGGGCCGGGATTGATCGAGGCGATGAAACCCAATTGCACCAATGCGGTCAGAATCGCCACGACGAAGACGTCAATCATCGACCACCGCCCGATAAACTCGGTCACTTCGTATAGCTGCATCCGGCGATGGGCCGATAGGCGCGATCCATTGCGCACCCCCAGAATCAGCGCGGCAATGGCCACGAACTTGGCGACCGGGATCACCACGCTGGCAAAGATCACGACGAAGGCGACGAACCATGCGCCGTATTCGATCAACTCGATCGCCCCGCCGATGATCGTGCCCTCCTGCACTTGGCCAAAGGTGCGGGTGACCAGCATGGGGTACAGATTGGCGGGAATGTACAGGATGATCCCGGCCACCAGCCACGCCCAAACCCGCTGTTCCGCATCCGGGCGGCGGCTATGCAGTGTGGCCTCGCATCGGTCACAGCGATGCTGCCCCAGCGGCGCAAGAGTGCCGCATCCGCCGCAGGAGACAAGACCGGCCTTGCGGGCCGTTATCGTCTTTTGGGGTCCAGAAGCCGCCATATCGTCCATTCGCATAGGGTCTTATTCTCAAAGACCACGATCAGCATAAGGGCCGCGAAGGCCCAGAAAGAAGGGCCGAGCGAGACATCGGCCAGATCGGTGACCTTCACCAGCGCGACCGCCACGCCGACGATGAAAATCTCGGCCATCGACCACGGCTTCAAGGCCATTGCGAGGCGAAAGCTGCGCGCGGCCCCCTTTGCCGGCGGATTGCCCAATCGCAGGGGCAACAGCGCATAGATCAGCGCCACGGCGCGCAGCACCGGAATCACCACGATGAAGGCGGCGACGGCGATGGTCAGCGGGGCCGACCACCCCTCCGAGAATGCGCCAATCGCATCCATGACCGAGGCATCGCGGCTCAACCCCGCTTCGGCCAGCGAGATGAAGGGAAAATAGATCGCCGCCGTCATCAGGATCGCCGTGGATACCGCCGCCGCCAGCGTATTGTCGATGACGCTGCGCTTGTTCGAGATCAGCGGGTGGTGACAGCGCGGGCAGCGCGAAATCTTGCCCGGTGGCGGGATCACCCGGTCCAGCAACAGGTCGCAGGAGCGGCAGGCGACCAGACGGTCGAGATTCTCCATGATGGGGTGGCGTGTATGCATGGTGAAAGCATAGAGCGTTTCGCGGTTGGCGGAAATGCCTGTCATCATCACGACCCCTGCATTTTCGTACGGCGTTTGGTTGTTAAACCTTTTTAATCCTCAGAAAGTTGTTCTATTATGGCACAAATCTGAATGCCCCCTCTCCGGAGTCCCCTGAATGAATATTACGGCACTATCCAATGGCTCCGCGCTGTCGAGGGTCCGTGGCGACGACGGCGGTGGTGTGTTCGGGCAGGTGGGGGCTGTGCTGCGGCCCGCCGCCTCCATGCCCGCTCCGCCAAGTGATGCTTTGCGTGCCGTCAGTGGCAACCGAATCCCGCCCCCCGGCGAAGGCGGCAAGATCGAGCAACCAAAAGCCCTCGCCGCCAACCGGATGGAGCAGGTGCAGGCCGATCTTCCACAAGATGCCGCCATGTCGGCTATCGAGGCTATGCTGGAAAAATTCAGCGAAGCACAGGGCATGACGCGCTAACAGGCTGCTGAAAAACAAATCTGCCACGGTGGATAATGTCATTCCCGCGAATGCGGGAATCCATTTCTCAAAGATTCCGGGAAGCTGATTTTCTTTGCAATCGCCGTAAAAATTGCTTTTTTACAAAGGCTTGTCGAGAACCTGAGCCTTCGGGGCGTGCCGGTAAATGGATGCCCGCCTGCGCGGGCATGACACTGGAAAAAGGGGTGGGAGAGAGGGTGATTGACGGCGGGGGTGATCCGCAAAAGGATGGGTCATGCGCTTTTTCGTCTTTCTGCTGGGCCTGTTGCCCCTGCCCGCCTCGGCCTGTTCGGTGGCCTTGGTTCTGGCCATGGATGTGTCGGGCAGTGTGAATCGCGAGGAATATGCGCTGCAAATGAGCGGGCTGGCGGATGCCTTGGGCGATCCGTTGGTGTCCGACGCGCTGGTCAATGCCGGGGCGCTGGTCACGCTTGTGCAGTGGAGCGGGTATTCGCGGCAGGATATTTCGGTGCCGTGGACGACCATCGACAGCGCCGATGACGTAGCGGGCTTGCAAAGCGCGGTTTTGGGGATGCGCCGGGCCTATCGTAACTATGCCACCGCCATCGGCGAGGTGCTCGATTTGTCGGTCGATCTGCTGAACGCGGCCCCGATGGACTGCGCCCGCCGGGTGATCGATGTGTCGGGCGACGGTTTCTCGAACGAAGGAAAACGGCCCCTGCACGTGCGGCCCCGGCTGGACATGGAGGGTATCACCGTCAACGGTCTGGCGATTCGGGGGTCGGAGCCGGGGATCGTGGGGTATTACGAGGAGCGGGTGATTTTTGGCCCCGGTGCCTTCGTTGAAATCGCCGATGGCTACGAGGATTATCCCCGCGCCATCCGCCGCAAACT
>CALJIU010000189.1 GCA_937974055.1 uncultured Neomegalonema sp.
CCCGGAGCGGCACGTGTCGCGTTACTCAAGAACGTCTACTCTGCGGCGACATTCGCGACTTCGGACTTTTCCGTGAGCAGTCCTTCACGGAAAAGAATACCTGCAACGGCACCGCCCAGCATCGGTGCGACAATGAACAGCCAGAGCTGGCTAAGCGCCTGCGCGCTGCCGGAGAAGATGGCCGGGCCAATCGAGCGGGCGGGGTTGACTGAAACGCCCGTGATCTGGATGCCGAACAGGTGGATCGCCACCAGCGCGAACCCGATTGCGATGCCCGCAATAGCCGCCGGCGCACCGGGCGAGGTGGAGCCGAGAATCACGACCACGAACAGCAACGTCGCGATGAATTCGAACACGAAGGCCGAGATCATGCCATATTTGCCGAGGTAGTTCTCGCCCCAGCCATTCTGACCGACGCCATTGGCGGCGATATCATAGCCGTTAATATTGCCCTTGAAGATGATGAGCAGCACAACCATCGCGGCGCAGGCCCCACCGACTTGGGCGATCCAGTAACGGACCATCTCGAAAATACTCATGCGTCCCGCGACAACAGCACCGAAGCTGACCGCAGGGTTGATGTGACAGCCCGAAATCGGCCCAATCCCGTAGGCCATACCCATCAGCGCCAGCCCGAATGCAAGGCTAATACCCGTCATTCCAAGAACATCATGGTAACCCGCAATCATGGCAGTGCCACAACCGATGAATACGAGTGTAAAAGTGCCGATGAATTCGGCAATCATCTTGCGCAACATGCTCATTACTCCTGTTTACGCCCCTAAAACTGATCGTGGTTAATGATGTGCAAATCTTCTGCCGCATATTTTATTTCCACCACAGCGCGAATTACATGAACATTTTGAGCACAAGTAACGTCAAAAAAGATTGTCATGTGATATTAATCACGTTCGCAAAGTCACCGTTTCACAAATTGCGACTCGAATTGGTGTCACGGAAAGGACCAAGGCCGACTCTTGGCGTGGTTCGGCTTGCGCGCGGGGGGATCATGGGCCTAGAAACCCGGCATGTTTGAAAATGCCAGCCGCCCCGACCTCACCTATGCCCCGCTCGACCGTGCCGCGCATCTGCGCGATGACCCTGCGGCGCTCGACGCGATGCGGGGGCGGCCCGATGCCCGCGCCCTGCCCTTCGCCAAGCGCGATCTGCTGCTGAACGGCGAACGGTACGAACGCCTTGGCTGGACGGCGCTGGACGATCCGCTGGTGACGGGGGCGGAGCTGATCTTTCTGGGTCTGGAGGACAGCGCACCGCGCTATGCGGCGATGCTGGAGGAGACCGAGGCTCCGGCGGGGGGGACGTTCATCGAAATGCGCACGGCGATCCTGTCGGGGGATTTCGGCGGCGAGAACGCGGCGACCGCTTCGGGCGCGCTGGCAATGGTCAATTGGCACCGCACGCATGGGCGCTGTGCCCGGTGCGGTGAGGCGACGGCCATGACCCAAGGGGGCTGGCGGCGTGACTGCGCGGCCTGCGGGGCGACCCATTTTCCGCGCACGGACCCGGTTGTCATCATGATGATCGAACGGGACGGGCATTGCGCGCTGGCGCGGAACGTGAACTTTCCGGACAATCTGTTCTCCTGCATCGCGGGGTTCGTGGAACCGGGCGAATGCGTCGAGGAAGCCGTGCGGCGCGAGAGTTTCGAGGAACTGGGGCTGACGCTGGGGCGGGTCGCCTATGCCTCGTCGCAGCCATGGCCGTTTCCGATGTCGCTGATGATGGGCTGCATCGCCGAGACGACGGACGAGGCCTTCACGCTGGAGGCGGCAGAAATCGCAGAGGCGCGGTGGCTGGACCGGGACGGGGTGCGGCGGATGCTGGCAGGGGACATTCCCGACATGATGGCCCCGCGCAAGGCAGCGATTGCCGGGACGTTATTGCGCGACTGGCTGGAAGGACGCATTGGATGGACGTGATGTTCCGGGCATCACACGATCCGTCATCATCGGGCTTGTCCCGATGATCCATGTTTGAGTTAGCGTAGGATTGCCGATGGCGAAGCCGATGTACGTCTACATCCTTTCCAGCGGGAAGAACGGGACGCTTTACATCGGCGTGACAAACGATCTGATCCGGCGGGTCTGGGAACACCGGGAAGGCATGATCGACGGATTCACCAAGCGATACAGGGTTCATCGGCTCGTCTATTTCGAGATATTCGACGACCCGGAAAGGGCGATCCAGAGGGAAAAGACGATGAAACGGTATGTTCGGCAATGGAAGATCAACCTGATCGAACAGGACAATCCCGAATGGAATGATTTGTATGATGGGATCGTTGGATGATTTCAGACCTCATTGCAACCGTCACCTTCGGACTTGTTCCGAAGGTCCATCCATCGGATTTCGCTGAAAGATGGATCGTCGGGACAAGCCCGACGATGACCGGCTTCATGGATTATACGACAGGACCGACCGCATGAACGACGTAAGACCGCTAACCGCACGGGCCGAGGGGCCGTTGGCCGGGACCGCCCCTATCCCCGGCGATAAATCCGTTTCGCACCGGGCGCTGATCTTTGGCGCGATGGCGGTGGGGGAGACGGTCATCACCGGGCTGTTGGAGGGCGAGGATGTGCTCGACACGGCCAAGGCGATGCGCGCGCTGGGGGCCGAGGTCACGCGCGATGCGGATGGGACGTGGCATGTCTTCGGCGTCGGCACCGGGGGGTTCTCCGAGCCGGAAACCGTGATCGACTGCGGCAATTCCGGCACCGGATGCCGCCTGATCATGGGGGCGGTGGCGACACATGGTTTCGCGACGACCTTTACGGGGGATGCCAGCCTACGCTCGCGGCCCATGGGCCGCATCCTCGATCCGCTCGCGGCGTTCGGCACGCGGGCGGCGGGGCGCAGCGGGGGGCGGCTGCCCCTGACGCTGATCGGGACGGGTGATCCGGTGCCGGTGGAATACACACTGCCGGTCGCCTCAGCGCAGGTGAAATCCGCCGTACTGCTGGCCGGGTTGGCCGCGCCGGGGCAGACGGTCGTGGTCGAGCCTGAGGCGACCCGCGACCATACCGAGCGGATGCTGCGCGGTTTTGGCGCGGCGGTCGAGGTGGCGGAGGCGCAAGACGGGCGGGTGATTACGCTGACGGGCCAACCGGAATTGACCCCGTGCCGTGTGGCCGTGCCGCGCGATCCGTCCTCCGCCGCTTTCCCGGTCGTGGCTGCGCTGCTGGTGCCGGGGTCGGAAGTGACGGTACCGGGCGTATCGCGCAATCCCACGCGCGACGGCCTCTACACCACATTGGTCGAGATGGGCGCCGATATCACCTTCGAGAACGAGCGCGAGGAAGGCGGGGAGCCGGTGGCGGACCTGCGCGTGCGCGGCTCGTCACTGCGCGGGGTGGAGGTGCCGCCCGAACGGGCCGCCTCGATGATCGACGAATATCCGATCCTGTCGGTCGTCGCCTCCTTTGCCGAGGGGCGGACGGTCATGCGGGGCGTGGGCGAATTGCGCGTGAAAGAGAGCGACCGCATCGCGGCGATGGAGGCGGGACTGAACGCGAACGGGGTGACGACCTCCTCCACCGAAGACAGCTTTACGGTCGAGGGGCGCGGCGGCGACGGGGTCGAGGGTGGGGCGATGGTCGCCACCCATCTGGACCACCGCATCGCCATGAGCTTCCTCGTGATGAGTCTGGCCACGCGCAACCCCGTCACCATCGACGATGCGCGGCCCGTGGCGACGAGCTTTCCGAATTTCGAGCCGTTGATGACAACCTTGGGCGCCGATTTCCGAGGGGGCACGCCATGAGCGAGGAACGAACCGGGGGATGCCTGTGCAGGGCCGTGCGCTACAGCGTGACGGGCGAGATGCGGCCCGTCATCGCGTGCCATTGCGCGCAATGCCGCAAGACGAGCGGGCATCATGTGGCGGCAACCTCAGCCCCGCGTGAGGCGATCACGATCACCGGGGAGCCGGTATGGTACGCATCTTCCGACACCGCACGACGCGGCTTTTGCGGGGTGTGCGGGTCGAACCTGTTCTGGGATGGCGGCGTAAGCGCGAACCTGTCGATCTTCGCGGGAACGCTGGATGATGCATCCGGGCTGGCGCTGGCCGGGCATATCTTCACCGCCGATAAGGGCGCGTATTACGAGAT
>CALJIU010000190.1 GCA_937974055.1 uncultured Neomegalonema sp.
GCCAGCGAGGCGACGATCACCCCCAGCGACACGAACCCGATCAGCAGGGTCGACAGCGCGTTGATCTCCGGTGTCACGCCGAGGCGGACCTGTGAGTATATTTTCATGGGCAAGGTCGTGGCTCCGGGGCCGGATGTGAACGAGGCGATCACCAGATCATCCAGTGACAGCGTAAACGCCAGCAACCACGCGGCCACGATGGCCGGGGCGATGACGGGCAGGGTGACCGAAAAGAACGCCTGAACCGGCGTGCATCCCAAATCGCAGGCGGCTTCCTCCAGCGACGAGTCGAACGCCACCAGCCGCGAGGAAACAACGACCGAGGCGAAACACATGCCAAAGGTGATATGCGCGAGGATAATCGTCGTGATCCCCCGATCCATCCCGATGGAGATAAACAGCAGCAGCAGTGACAACCCGGTGATGACCTCCGGCATGACCAATGGCGCGTAGATCATCCCGCTGAACAACGTCCGCCCCCGGAACCGCCCCGCCCTTACCAGCGCATAGGCGGCCAGCGTGCCGAGCAGCGTCGCCACCGTCGCCGAGATCAGCGCCACCCGCAGCGTCACCCATGCGGCATCAAGAAAGGCTTCGTTCTGGAACAGCTCGCCATACCACTTGGTCGAAAACCCGCCCCAAACGGTCACAAGACGACTTTCGTTGAAGCTATAGACCACGAGGATCAGGATCGGCAGGTACAAAAACGCCAGCCCCAGCGTCAGGGACGTCGCGTTGAACCATGAAAAACGATTGGTCATGCCTCCCCCCTATCTTCACGGCTGTGCCAGATGCGCGTAACGAAAACGGTATCACCCTCGATACGGTAGCGCAGGATATACGCCCCCTTGCCGAAGCGGACGATCAGATCGCGGTGCCCCGACGGGTCATTCAGCCGCACGCCGATGACGGTATCCTGCCGGATCGACTTCATCCCCTGTCGAATCGTCGCCATCGCCCGCTCCGCAGCGTCGGGGTTCTTCGGGGCTAGAAAATCGTAGAGCCGGTCGAGATCGGCTTCTGCCGCCGGAAGGAAAAAGTATTTCACGGATGCTTCATGCGGGACCGTGCGTCCTCTTCAAGCCTCAGCAGTTTGGCTTCGATCTCATCGAAAGAAACCGCCCTGCCGGTGCGCAGATACTCCTGCCACCGTCGCTCATCCTCCGCCGTATCGACCTTCGCGGCTCCTTCGGCTTTCTCCACGAAAGACCGCAACACGTCGTTGGCAAGGTCCGATGGCGTGTGGCCCTTACCGGTCAGGGCGGCGAGGCGGGCTGTCAGTGCCTCGTCGATTTCAATGCGATCGATCTCTACGCTGCTCATCGCCTTTCCTTTCCGTACTTTATACCCCAACAAAGCTATGATGTTGTCTGTCATCGCCCTTGATATGGTTTTTGAGTATGTAACCGATATCATGCACCGTATCGGGCAAGAAGTTTAAGCCGTAAGAACCCTCAGGTCGAGCCATCGGGTCAGCATCGGCTCATCTCCCAATCTCTTGCTTCATCTGCTGGCGCTGGAACAGCACGATGGGCACGATCAGCAGCAGCAGCAGCAAAATCGCTACGGCGCTGGCCAACGGCCAGTCGCGGTTAGAGAAGAACTCCACCCACAACGTCTTGCCAATCATCAACGTATCCGACCCGCCCAAAAGGTCAGGGATCACGAACTCGCCAATCGCGGGGATGAAGACGAGGAAGCACCCGGCGAGGATGCCCGGCATCGACAGCGGCAACGTCACGAGGAAGAACGCCGCCAGCCGCGACGACCCCAGATCGGCGGCGGCTTCCAGCAGGCTTTCGTCCATCTTCTCCAAGGTCGCGTAGATGGGCAGGACCATGAAGGGCAGGTAGCTGTAGACGATACCGATATACACCGCCGTGGGCGTGTTCATCATCGTCAGCGGCTCGGCAATGACGCCAAGATACAGCAAGAACTGGTTCAACAGCCCTTCGGTCTTGAGGATGCCGATCCACGCATAGACGCGGATCAGAAAGGATGTCCAAAACGGCAGGATCACCAGCATCACCAGCGTTGGCCGCCACCGCCGGGGCGCACGGGCCAGCGCATAGGCGATGGAATAGCCGATCAACAGCGTGATGATGGTCGAGATGCCCGCGATCTTCAGGCTGGACAGATAGGCGTTGATGTAGAGGCTGTCTTCGGTGAGGAAGACGTAATTCTCGAAATCCAGTTCCGCAAAGAAATCCTTCACCCCCTGCCAGCCGCCCGACAGGTCGAATTGCGGCGTGTAGGGGGGGCGGGCGACGGCCAGATCGGACAGCGATATCTTCAGGACGATTAAAAACGGCCCAAGGAATAACACCAGCAGCCACAGATAGGGCAGGGCGACGAGCAGACGCTGGCCAAGGGTGCGGTTCATGGGGCTATTCCCGCGATCACAGCGGCGCGTCTCCCTCTCCCCACCCCGGTGGGGGGAGGGCCGGGGAGGGGGGAGCAATCTACCCGCGCGCTATGGACGAGATCGGCCCTCACGCCGATAACAGGACGCCCGCGTCCTCCTCCCAACTCACCCAGACCGCATCGTCCCACGTGATATCGCGGCGGTCGGATCGGGCGCGGTTCGATTCCTGCGCCTTGATGATCGACCCATTGGCCAGTTCGACGTGATAGGTCGAGATATTGCCCAGATAGGCGATATCGAGCACTTTCCCCAAAACGGCGTTATCGGCATCGGGCCGCGCCTTCGAGATCGACACCTTTTCGGGCCGCAGGGCCAGCCACGCCCTCGTCCCGGTGGGGGGCGGCGTATCGGTGACGACGTGCAGGTCATCCGCCCCCTCCAGCACCGCCAACCCCACGCTGCCCCGGCTCGCCGTGGTCACATTCCCTTCCAGGATCGTCACCTCGCCGATGAAATCCGCCACGAAGCGCGTATCGGGCCTCTCGTACAGGTTGGTGGGGGTCGATACCTGCGCCAGTTCCCCATCGCGCATCACGGCAATGCGGGACGAGACGGTCATCGCCTCCTCCTGATCATGGGTGACGATCACAAAGGTCGCGCCCAGCGTCTCCTGAATGCCCATCAACTCGAACTGCGTTTCCTGCCGCAGCTTCTTGTCCAGCGCGCCCAAAGGTTCGTCGAGCAGCAGCAGGCGGGGCCGCTTGACCAACGCACGGGCCAGCGCCACGCGCTGCCGCTGTCCACCCGATAGCTGATCGGGTTTGCGCCGTGCGAAATCCGTCAGCTGCACGAGGCGCATGATATCGGTCACCCGATCCGCAATCTCGCCTTTCGGCGTCCCCTCGCGCTTCAATCCAAAGGCGATATTCTTCTCGACCGTCAGATGCGGGAACAGTGCGTAGGATTGAAACATCATATTGACGGGGCGCTTCGCTGGGGGGATGGGCGTCAAATCATGCCCATCCAACAAGATTTCCCCCGCACTCGGCGTCTCAAACCCCGCCAGCATCCGCATCAGCGTGGTCTTGCCACAACCCGATGGGCCGAGGATGGCAAAGAACTCGCGCTCGTATATCTTCAGCGACAGGCTTTTCACCGCCTCGAACGCCCCGAACCTCTTGGTTACGTTGCGCAATTCGATCAGCGGCTCATTTGCCGGATCATCCCAAGGGGCAAAGGTCACGTGTCCTGTTCCTCCATCCGCCCCCATGTCCGCATCTCTACGAACAGGAAAATCAGCAGGCCAGCGGCCTCGACCGGGATCAGGATACCAGCCTCGATATCGCGGAGCAGTCCCCCCGCGTCACTCGCAAGCAGCAAGACGGCGAGGACGTAGAGCGTTTTAGTTATCAAGGACGACCGCCCACCGTTCTTCCGCGCGTTCAAGAATAGGGCCTTTCAAGGTCGGGAAACATTGGAAAATGTTTGAGGTTGCATGTCACGAGGCGGGCATTCGCAACCTGAGCTGTCGCAGCGATAATCGCGCCGCCCGCACCAAGGCGGTGGCTTCGCATGTAGCGCCGCCCGAGGAAGCCCGATACACGCGCCACGGCTTCATCGACGGGCATGATCGTGAAAGCATCGATCAAGTGTTCCGTTTGCGTGCTTTCCTTCGGCCTCATACCTTGAAGAAGTTCGTGTACGGTAATTGCAGACACGAGAACGGCACTGACGGTGCCGCTACCCATATCATCCAAAGACCGCTCGTAAAAAGAAAGGGCATCGACGTTTCCGCGCAAGATGTCGATCAGGACACACGTATCGAACAATAGTGGTGTCATTCGGCATTCGGGAACAGGCTGCGGAAGCGATGGTTCCAGCCTTCGCGTGCCTCATCCTGCCATTCACGGATCTCGTCATCCGTTCGATCCGACCACGCCCCCGCCGCCGCCCTGGCGGCCTGTTTTCGAGTTTCGATCAGGTCGTGCATGTCGGCATCGGCGATCTTTCCCGTCACCTTCACGACCAGTACGTCGCCGTTGCGCAGGGTTCGACCCCTGCGCCAGTCTTCGGGCAAATCTTCTAGTTTAGCTTCGAGTTCGACCGTACTCATGCCATGCCTTTTCGCGGTGGGGGCGGGGAGGCATCGCGACACCACCCCGCCATACCCGTCACTGCCCCGTCTTCACCTTGGTCCACAGGCGCGTGACCTTGCGGTTCACCTTCGGCGGATAGGCGGTGACGGAATAAAGGTTTTCCAGCGTCTCCGCACTCGGATAGATCGCCGGGTCACCGATCACATCCTGCTCCAGCAAGCCCTGCGACGCCTTGTTGCCATTGGCGTAATAGACGTAGTTCGATGCTTTCGCCATGACATAGGCGCGCATGATGTAATCGAGGAAGACATGCGCCAGTTCCGGGTTCGGGGCGTCGGCGGGAATGGCCATCTGGTCGAACCACATCAGCGCGCCCTCCTTGGGGATCGCATAGGCGACTTCGACGCCGTTATCGGCCTCCGCCGCCCGGTCCCGTGCCTGAAGGATATCGCCCGACCAGCCGAAGGCCACGCAGATATCGCCATTGGCGAGGGCGTTGATATATTCCGAAGAGTGGAATTTCTGCACATGGGGGCGCATCCCCATCAACACGTCTTCGCTTTTGGCGATCACGTCCGGGTCATGGCTGTTGGGGTCTTCACCCACGTATTTCAGGGCCGCAGGGATGATCTCGGTCGGCGCGTCGAGCACATGAATCCCGCATTCCGCCAGCTTCTCCGCATTGGCGGGATCGAAGATCAGCGCAAGGCTGTCCACCGGCGCATCGTCCCCCAGTGCTTCCTTGACCTTGCCGACATTGTACCCGATGCCGGTCGTCCCCCACATATAATTGATCGAATACGCATTATCGGGATCGTAAGGGGCTGTGCGTGCCGAAATCGCATCCCACATATTCCCCGCATGGGGCAGCTTGGACATATCCAGCTTTTGGAACGCCCCCGCCTCGATCTGACGGCTCAGAAACGTGCCGGTCGGAACCACCACATCATAGCCGGACCCGCCCGCGAGCATCTTCGTTTCCAGCAATTCGTTGGAATCGAACACATCATACCGCACCTCGATGCCCGTCTCGGTGGTGAAGTCTTCGAGGATGCTCTCGTCGATATAATCCGACCAGTTATAGACGTTGACGACCTTGTCTTGGGCAAAGGCCGTCGCAGTGACCCCGGCGAAGGCCAGACCAGCGAGGATGGACGCGAATTTCATGTGTGTAATCTCCCGAATCATATGTTGCAGGAACATTAGCAGCGGATTTGCGAAAGTCAGCGATTTTCCGGTGCGGAGCGAAGCCTTGGCCTGCGGCATGCTGAAGGTTAGAGTGTGGCTCTGTTCCTCATAGTGGAAAACCCCATGTCCTCCGCCGACGTATATTCCGCCCTGCCCCAAGCCTGCCGTGACTGGCTGGGTGATCGTACGGTCGAGGAGGCGGAATGTATCATCGCCGATATGGCCGGTATCCCACGGGGCAAGGCGATGCCGTGGCGCAAATTCGCGCAAAGGGGGCGCAGCTTCCTGCCCGTTTCGATCTTCTACCAGACCATCACCGGCGACTACGCGGATCTGGAGGGCATGGAGGATCAATGGACCGAGCGCGACATGCTGCTGGTCCCCGACATGAGCACCGCCACCGCCGCCCCATGGTCGAATGACGTCACGGTACAGGTCATCCACGAGATGACCGATCTGGAAGGCACACCCATCCCCGTCGCCCCCCGCAACCTGCTGCGCCGGGTCATGGCGCTCTACGATGAGGCCGGGTGGCAGCCGGTCGTCGCGCCTGAACTGGAATTCTACCTGACCAAGATCAATACCGACCCCAACGAAACCATCCAGCCCCCCGTGGGCCGTACCGGGCGGCAGGGGGTCGGGCGTCAGGCCTATTCGATGAGCGCGGTGGATGAATACGACACCGTCATCGAGACGATCTATGACTATGCCGAAGCTCAAGGTTTCGAGATCGAAACCATCATTCAGGAGGGCGGTGCGGGCCAGTTGGAGATCAATGTCGCCCATGGCGACCCGCTGCGTTTGGCCGACCAAGTGTTCTTCTTCAAACGCTCGATCCGCGAAGCGGCCCTCAAGAACGGATGCTTCGCCACCTTCATGGCCAAGCCGATGCAGGACGAACCGGGCAGCGCGATGCATATCCACCAAAGCGTGCTCGACACCGCCACGGGCCGCACGGTCTTCGCGGATGCCCAAGGAAAGCCGACCGACCTGTTCTACGGCTTCCTAGCCGGACAGCAGGACAACCTGCCCTCGCTCATCTCGCTTCTCGCGCCCTATGTGAACAGCTACCGCCGCTATACGCCGGAGGATGCCGCGCCCATCAACCTCGAATGGGGCCGGGACAACCGCTCGACCGGCCTGCGCATCCCGCTCTCCTCGCCCGAAGCCCTGCGCGTGGAAAACCGGATCGCGGGGATGGATTGCAACTGCTACCTCGCCTTCGCCGCCTCGCTGGCGGCGGGATATATCGGGATGAAGGCCGGATCGACACCACGCCCCGAAGTGGCAGGCGACGCCTACGAACTCCCCCGCGCCCTCCCACGGTCGCTGCACGAGGCGCTGGATTTGCTAAAGAACAACACGGATGTCGTCGATGTGCTGGGCGAAGAATTCTGCACCGTCTACCTCGCCATCAAGCGGCAGGAGGTCGAGGAATTCCTGCAAGTCATCAGCCCGTGGGAACGCGAGCATCTTTTGCTGAATGTTTGATTGTTGCGAGAAAGCGTAACAAGTATGATTCGGTATGAGTAAGTGGAGGCTGTGCCTATGAACCGCCTGACGATTTCGATGCCAGACCAGATGAGCAGCTATATCGATACCCAAATCGCTGGGGGCCGATATGGTAATGTAAGCGAGTATTTCCGTGATCTCGTCCGCCGCGATCAGGAACGGCGCTCTGGTGCTATCGCGGAGTTGCGTGCGCTAGTCGAGAAGGCCGAGGCGAGCGGTCCGGGTAGTCGCAGCATGGATGAACTGCGCGAAGCGGCCCTTCTGGATGCGCGGCAACGGGGCCTTCTTGGTGAATAAATACGTCCTCTCCGCTGAAAGCGAGCAGGACATCATCGACATCTATCTCTACAGCATAGAGCATTTCGGGCTGTCTCGTGCAGACGAGTATATTGCGGATTTGTATGAAAGGTTTTCGGCCATTGCCGCCGATCCGGAAATCGGCAAATCATGCGACGACGTGGTGCAGGGATTACGGCGTATGCGCTGTACCAGCCATGTGATCTACTATCGGCTTAGAACCCGCGATGTCTTTGTCTTGCGACTATTGCACGCCCGTATGGATCCGGGACGGCATCTTTGATCGGATAGCCTCATGCCCCTCGACGTCCTCACCGCCAATGACCGCCCCGGTCAGCACGCGCCGTCATGGTATGCCGCCACCGCCAATACGATGCCGGATCATCCACCCTTGCGAGGCGAAACCCGCGCGGATGTGTGCATCGTCGGGGCGGGCTATTCCGGCCTCTCGGCGGCTTTGCACCTGCGGATGCGCGGCTTCGACGTGGTTGTGCTCGACGCGAACCGCGTCGGCTGGGGCGCATCGGGCCGCAATGGCGGGCAACTCGGCTCCGGCCAGCGGGTCGGGCAGGGTGAGCTAGAGCGGCGCATGGGACGAGAAAAAGCCCGCACCCTCTGGACCCTCGCGGAAGAATCCAAATCCCTCGCCAAATCCCTGATCGCCCGCCACAGCATCGACTGCGACCTACGCCCCGGCATCCTGGAGGCGATGCACCGCCCCCGGTTCGAGCATGAGGTCCGCGAGGAAGCCGCCCTCCTGAACGAGCATTACGACTACCCCCATGCCCGCTTCGTCCCCCGCGAGGAAATCCGCAGCATGGTCGCGAGCGAGGGCTATCACAGTGGCCTGCTCGACACCGATGCCGCCCACCTGCACCCCCTGAACTACGCGCTGGGTCTGGCTCATGCCGCCGAGGTGGCGGGCGCAAAAATCCATGAGCGCAGCCGCGTCACCCGCATCACGACGGGCCGAGTCGAAACGACATCGGGCGCGGTCACGGCCCCTCATATCCTGCTCGCCTGCAACGGCTATCTCTGCGGGTTGGAGGGATCGGTCGCCGAGCGGGTCATGCCGATCAACAATTTCATCGCGGCCACCGAGCCGCTCCCGGACCCCGCCGCGATCATCCGGGACGATGTGGCGGTCTGCGATTCCCGGTTCGTGGTCAACTATTTCCGCCTCTCCCGCGATGGGCGGTTATTGTTCGGGGGCGGCGAGAATTACGGCTACCGCTTCCCCGCCGATATCGCCGCAAAAGTGCGAAAACCGATGCTGGAAGTCTTCCCGCAACTCGCCGACACGAAGATCGACTATGCATGGGGCGGCACGCTGGCCATCACCATGGACCGCCTCCCCCATTTCGCCCGACCC
>CALJIU010000191.1 GCA_937974055.1 uncultured Neomegalonema sp.
CAAATCGCCGAGCCAAAGGTGCCGGTGCTGATGGAAGCGATGGGCGAAAAGGGCGAACTTGAACCCGGCGTCCCCCTCACCCGCGCCGATGGCCCACCGCCTGAGGCTCCCTCACGCGGCCCCAGCAAGCCCCGTCCCAGCCCCAAACCGTTCAAGCCCCGCCGCGATGCGGATGCCCCGCGCGGCGACAGGCCCGCCAAACCGCCCTACGAAAAGCGCGACAAGCCGCCGCGCCCGCCCCGCGAAGAGGCCAAACGCCCCGACCGCGCCCCCTCGCCAAAAGCCTATCGTCCTGAGCGCGAAGAAGAGCGCCCGGCCCGCAAACCAGCCGAAAAGACCGCCGCCACCGCGCGCAAACCCGCGAAGGAACCGGCGGCCAAACCCTACGTCAAAAAAGCCAATCGCCCTGAGCGCCAGCCCATAGACCGCACGAACCGCGCGGATCGCCCCAAGGTCGAAAGCGCCCGACGTGACGGCAAACCCGGCGACAAGCCAGAGCGTAAATCCCGCGAAAAACCGGCCTTCGCCAAGGCCCACAAGCCCAAGGGCACCGGAAACGGCAAGGATGTCCTGCGGCGCAAGAAACCCAAGCCCTAGCAATCACGAACACGTCATTGCTCTGGTACGATGTAAATTGTGTCATTGTGAAATTGATGTATTCTCGGTAACCATTCTTCCTGACACTTGAGAAACGTTACCCCTGTACAGTGACGGGGAACAATGGTGATAGAATACAGGGGACGGTTGCTATGACCGCAATGCGTTTATGTAGCGTACTCGCGCTCGCAACGGCGTTGGCCGGATGCGCGGGAACCAAGGATATCGGCCCAACCAGCGTGACGAGTGCGCCCGCCAAGGTCGAACCGATCCGCAATGTGACCGTGGAACCGGAGGCGGTTTCCGCCCTGCCCACACGGGTCGCGACGACCCCGCAATACTACGACGTCCCAGTCGAGCGGGCCGCACCGCCCGTGGTGACCAGCCCAATCTACGAACCGATCCGCCGCGCGCTGGCCCCGGTTGCCGCGCCAGAGCCTGTGTATGAAACCGTGGTCGAAGCTGTACCTGTGCCGGTCTACGAGCCAGTCGAAACCGTGGCCGTGCCACAGCCTGTTGCGCCCGCCTATACGACGGTTGGTGATCTCGACGCGCCAACGCCCGCGCCAGTGCCCGCCGCCCCAATCTACGAAGCCGCCGAGCCAGCCGCTCCGACCTACGAAGTCGCCGCACTGCCCTCTCCCATCGTCGCCGCGCCCGCCACACGCTCTATGGCCCCGATCCGCGACGATCCACAGGACGGACAGAACCGCAGTACGGCAGAAACCCGCATCCATGCCCGCAAGGCATACCGCCCTAATGCCGCGATCCGCGCGGGCGGGTTGAAACCAAAAGTCCGCTCCAACTTCACGCCCGCCTTCGGCGCAAAGCTGGAACAGGCCGCCCTCGACCGCCTGAACCCCTCGATCCGCTACGACGCCCGCTATGTCAAAATCGGCTATCCTTGGGGTGACGTGCCTGAAACGACGGGAGTTTGCTCCGACGTCATCATTCGCAGCTACCGCGCGTTGGGCATCGACCTGCAACAGATGCTCCACGAAGACATGAAGCGCGCCTTCCGCGCCTATCCATCCAAACGCATCTACGGCCTGAAACGCCCCGACCCCAATATCGACCATCGCCGCGTCGTCAATCTCGAAGCCTTCTTCGAGCGGACCGGCGCGTCGATCCCCGTCGGCACCTCGCCTGACGACTTCCTGCCCGGCGACGTCTTGACCTGGCGTCTCAGCGGGAACGAGCCACATACGGGCATCGTCATCGCCGAGCGCCATCCGACATCGGGCTATCCGCTGGTAGTCCACAACCTCGGCGCGGGCGTGCGCAAGGACGACCTGATCAAGCTGTCACGCCCCTCAGGCCATTTCCGCTTCGCCCCCGACACCAACACGGTCGTCGCCTCACTGGCGCGTTAAGTGCGACTCTGCTCCGGGCAAAGACCCGGAGCCTCGATGGACGGCGCGTTACTCTACGAGCCCTGCATCTACGTGCGGGGCAGAGCACCTCAGACCCCGAAACTTTCGTCGCGTGTGATCTTCACGCCTGCGATGCGCCATTCGCCATCGACCTGCACCATCATGTACTCGCCGATATGCGCACGGCCCTGCTGGTCGATGAAGCGCAAGCGCTGCACGATGCCCTTGTCCATCGGCTTCGCGTCAAGAAACTCCGCATCCGCCGGGTTCCAGACCATCGGATAGCCTTGCTTGACCATCGACCCGAACACTTTTGCGGTCGGGAACATGCTGCGGATATTGGGTGCGGCGAATTCATACGCCTCCTCCGCCGACCCCGCCCGGAAGGCATCGAGTTGTGACTGGATCGTCGCACGGGCCGCATCGACTCCGGCGATTTCCTCGGCGGCGACCGGCATCGCCGAAGGCAACGCCATCGCAGCGGTCATCAGGAGAGCAGCGGTAAGAGAGCGCAAACGCATCATAGCCGTGTTCCTTTTCAATCGGTTTCACCGGACAAACTGGACCGGCAAGGGCATACCGTCAAATGACGCCTTTAACCATTTCGCCGCAGGCCCACCGATTGTTTCACGCCGCCCCGTCATCCCCGCCGCGCCGTAATCGCCTCTCTCACCCGCGCCGGAGCCGTCCCGCCATGACTCACGCGCGAGCGCACAGATGCCTCGACCGTCAGCACGTCGAACACCGCGTCGGTGATCCGCCCCTCGACCTCCTGCATATCCGCCAGCGACAGGTCGGCCAGATCGACACCCTTGTCCTCCGCCATCTTCACCAGCGATCCCGTCACATGATGCGCATCGCGAAACGGCATCCCCAACTCCCGCACCAACCAATCCGCCAGATCGGTTGCTGTCGAGAAGCCCTGCGCCGCCGCCTCGCGCAGCCGGGGCGCGTTGGGCTGCATATCCGCCACCATCCCCGTCATCGCCGCCAAGGCCAACGCCAGCGCATCCGCCGCGTCGAAGACCGGCTCCTTGTCCTCCTGCATATCCTTGGAATACGCCAGCGGCAGCCCCTTCATCACCGTCATCAGCGTGACCAGCGACCCCACGATCCGCCCCACCTTCGCCCGCGTCAGTTCGGCGGCGTCCGGGTTCTTCTTCTGCGGCATGATCGACGAGCCGGTCGTGAACTTGTCGGACAATGTGATGAAGTTGAACTGCGCCGACGCCCAGATCACGATCTCCTC
>CALJIU010000192.1 GCA_937974055.1 uncultured Neomegalonema sp.
CACGGGTCACGTCACCGGCTACGCCGCCCTGTTTGGCGAGCCGGACCGCAGCGGCGATATCGTCGCCCCCGGTGCCTTTGCCGAGACGCTGCGCAACCGCCCTGCATCGGTAAAATTCCTCTGGCAGCATGACCCCGCCCAGCCCATCGGCATCTGGGACAGCATCGAAGAAGACGCCCGTGGCCTGCGCGTAAAGGGCCGCCTCCTCACCGCCCTTGCACGCGGTCAGGAGGCCGCAACCCTCCTCACCGCCGGGGCGCTCGACGGCCTATCCATCGGCTTTCGCACCGTCACCGCCGAGCGTGCCGGTCCTCATCGTCGTCTCACGAAGATCGAATTATGGGAGATCAGCCTCGTCACCTTCCCAATGGCCGAAAGCGCCCGCCTGACCCCAGCACAGGCCCCCGACCCCACCACCACCGCCCTCGCCGAAGCCATCCGCACCGCCGCTAGCGCTTTTGCGCCCTGACCTGCGGCAGCCGTCATGTTGATATCGTGGACAGTTGCGTGTACTTAGGAAACCAATCATGACATGTAGGAGCCTGCTGTGGATACGTTATTTGATTTCCCAGAAGATACTCCAACGACCTTGCAGGATATCACCACCGCTCGCGAAGACGAGTTCGTGGAAACGCCTTCGTACACTGATTTCGACAATTTCCTCGATGACGGCTTCGTCTGGGCGGGCCATCCCGCGCGCCCCTTCACCGATTATGAGCTGGACTCGATTGCGCAGAGTGATCAGATCGTGTTTAGCGGTTTTCACGACCGCAGCCAGCCAAGTAGCTTCCGCCACGCGATGGACGAAGTGCGCGAGCGTAACGATGACGCGAAGGTCTATGCCTACAATATCCTGCGCTATTCGCTCACTTCCCATACCGAGGAAAAGGCCCAATACGCCATCTCCATTGGCGAAGACCCCGGCCCGGTCATAAACAGTTGGACAAATGCGATATCACGCAACCATCAAGACTGGATTTTGCGTGACCTCGATGGTGAACGGGTGGCCCGGTTCGACGATACCCGTCTTGGCGACTACCCCGTCGGCTATTTTTACGACCTGTCCAATTCCGACGTGCAGTCGTGGTTCGTTAACTGGGCGCGTAACCGGGTCGAGATTGACGGCTTCGACGGCGTCGCACTCGACTTTGTTGTTCCTCTCCTGAACGGCGATACCACCGATGACATGTGGATCGAACGCCTTGGGCAGGAAAAAGCAGAAGCCTATGACGCCGCCATCTCCATCATTCTCGACCGCGTCGCCGCAGAGGTCGGGCGCGAAAACCTCATCATCAACAATCTTATTCGCCGCTACGAAGTTATCGATGGTGTCACCGTCGAGATCGACGAGGCACGGGGCGAACACCTTTCAATTCATGCGCAAACCTCGCTGAACGAACTTTTCGTCGGTAACCACCGTGCCGGACTCTACACCGCCGATGACTTCCGCGAGGATTTCGCAGTCTGGGATCAATTGCACGCCCATAATTCTGGCATTTACCAGAAGGTAAATTTCTACGAATCTTGGGAATCGCAGACCGATCTCTCCGCTGCCCAGATCAACACTCTGGGTTTTGCCGCTTTCCTCATGGGGTACCAACCGGGGTTGGATTACTACGATTTCGGGCGCGGTTACACGCTGGAAACCGATCCCGTCTGGGATACGTGGATCATGCCGATTCAATCCGCTCGCCTTGGTGATCCCACCGCTCTGCGCGAGGCTGAAGCCCCCGACGTCCTTTCTCGCGATTTTGAGAACGGTACCGTTCTCGTGAATATCGGCGATACCGGCTATACCTACACCGTCGAAACCGATGCCTATCGCCTTCACAACGTGTCGTCGGAAACGCCCTTTAATTTCGAGTTTGTCTCCGCTGGAACGCAAATCCATATCGAGGGCAAAGGTGCATTGTTCCTCAGCGATACCGCCCCAACCGAAACCACCTTCGCCCCGGTCGATGACAGTTTTTCCGCTATCAATATCGATGCTCCACAAAGCTTCCACTACGATGCCCTCGCCCAGCGTGATACGGTCGTTTTGCGGTCTGATTTCGGGGGCGGCGGCCCGATTGCCCTGCGCGAAGCACTGGCAGAATTGCGGATGCGTAACGCCGATATTCAGGTCTATGTTGAATGGATCACGAACTATTCGCTCCTCACCAACACCGCCTACGACGTCGACCGCGCCATCGCCCAGAACCGCGAGGAAATCCCCGAACTGCGCCGCACCTGGTACAACAACCTGTCCCAGAATTCCCGGTGGGAGGATATCCGCCTCGAAGCTGATACCGGCAACCGCGCCGATCCGCTGCTCCGCCACGTCAACGACCCGGTTCACGGGCGCGAGGTCGAGGCGGGCTACATCGACCTGTCGACCGGCCTCGCGCAGTCATGGGGTTACAACTTCATCGCCAACCGCATCGAGGACGGTTTTGACGGTGTTTATGCCTCATTCTCCCTCCCATTCGAGCATATCTCGCCGGGCCGCTTAGATGACGGGCGCAGCCAGTGGGACGACGTTCTTTCGGAACAGGCACAGACCGACCAGCATGACGGCCTCACCGCCATCATCGCCCGCGCCACCGCCGATTTCGGCATGGCCGCCGTGATTACCGACAACCTCGTCCCCATCAGCACCGATCCGGCACGCAACGCTGCCCTCTCCGACACGTCCGGTTTGTCCCTCGACCGCGAATTCGCCCTGAATCCGCGCGGTCTGCGCTACCAGACTATCGACGAGATGCGCGACCACTTCGACCTGATGGATATATTCGCAGCAAATGACCGCCAGTATCTCGCTCGTGTCAGCTATCGCGGCGATGCCGACAGTTCCGGTTACGGCCTGACATTGGGGCGTACCGCCGACGAACTCGATTCCTATGCTTACGGGGCGTTCTTGATGGCCTACCAGCCCGGTACCCATCTCTATGATTTCTCAAAGACCTATGCGTTATCTGACGATGAGGACTCGATTATCCAACTCGGCGTCACCCCTGCCCAGCACTTCGAACTCGGTGCCCCTGTTGCCGACCGTGTCGAGATCGCAACCGGTGTGTTCATGCGTGAGTTTGCTGACGGTTATGTCATCGCCAATATTTCCGACGATGCCTATGACTTCACTGCTACTGAGGATCTCGGCATTCTTTCTCTGCGCCAGCCCATCGCCCCGACCGATCTCCTCACCGGTCAGACCTTGACTATCGACGATCATGTGTCCGTGTTCCTCTCGAAACTCACCCCATAGCGGGCGGCGTAGCGGTACAGCCTTCCCCTCGCTCCCCGCCGCCCTAATTAACGTCTCCAGCAACGGAGACACCCCATGGATATCCTCATCGCCTGCGTCGTGACCGCCGTGGTCTTTCTTGGCCTCGATGCCATCTGGCTGAAAACCTTCATCGGTCCCTTCTTTCGCAAACGGATTGGCCATCTGATGCGCGAAGACCCGCTGATGGGGGTCGCAGGCGGTTTTTACCTGATCTACGCGCTGGGTATCGTCTGGTTCGCCGTCATACCCGCCCTGAACGCGGGCGAAGTTGCCCCCGCCGTCATCAACGGTGCTTTCCTCGGCCTCCTCGGCTACGGCACCTACGAGGCGACCAGCATGTCGATCATGAAGGACTGGAAGATGGAGATGCTCGTTGTCGATATCCTCTGGGGCATGGCCGTCAGCGCGGTCGCCGCCGCCGCAGGCTTCTACGCGGTGGGGTTCTTCTCGTAAGCCGAAACCGCGCCGTCAAAACCCGTAGAACAAAAAATCCAACGCCGCTTTGACCCGATCCTGCTCGGCGTAGAGGTCGGCGATGGGTGGGCCCAACAGCTTTTCAGAAACCGCCAGCAACTCGCCCGTATGCAAAACATGAGGGTTGCCATCTATGTCGAAGATTGGCTCAAGCCGCGTAAGAACGGCTTTTTCTTCGGAGGGTACCATCAACGGAATCACAACACGATTCCCATGCGACGCCGTCAGATCGCTTTGCACGTCCAGCACCAGCACGCCGCGTATCCGATAGATGTTGAACTGCGCCATTAAAAACGGCGCAGATCCTGAAGCGGCAAGCCGTGCTCCTCGACCCAGTCCCGGCGCTTGGCCAGCGCCTCCCGGTTTTCCGCCGCCCAAGCCGCCGCCTTAGCCTCACGCAAGGCACGCCGTATCGCCTCCGTCGCGACTGCCGAAGGATCGACGCCCAGCGCCTTCGCCTCAGCGACCAGATCGCCATCGAGCGACACCGTCAAATCGACGGTCGATGGGGAAAGCATATCATCCATCCCCGCATTCTACATCCCGTACCCGACCGTGACAACTCACCCCAATGGCCCAAAATCCTGACCGTTCCAAGTTTATAACCGTCAGCGCCGCGCGCCACTGGTATCAGCCCGCCTGCCGCACGTCCTCCTCCATGAAATCCTCGCTGAGTGACAGGTTGCGCGCCACCGTCTCCCGGTACCGCTCCGGCAACGCATCGCCCTCCAGCAACCCCCGGTTCAGCGCCATCGCCGCCCCGTGCTCGCCGACCCAATAGGCCGCCACCGCCGCCTCCATCGCCGCCCGCCACGTATGCACATCCGCCTCCACGAACAGGATCAAATCGTCGCGCAGGGGCAGGGAAGCGGCCTTTTCCAGAAACAACCACGCCCGCGCCCATTGCTGGTGAGTCGAATAATGCATCCCGATTTCGTATAGCGGTTCGGCCCGCCGGGGCGTGTGCTCATGCGCCGTCAGAAATGCCTCCACACAATCGGGCGCAGGCCGGTCAAGCATCACCATCATCCGCGCTGCCTGATACAGCGCGCAGAACACCTCCTCGGACCAGCCCCCCATCGCCGCCCGCCGCCGGTAATGTTTCAAGGCCAGCTCGTATTCCTCCGCATCGCGGTACGATTGCGCGAGGTAGAAGACATTGCGCGTATTGTCAGGGTCTTCCAGCAGCGCCGCCTCCAGCATCAGCGCATCGCGCCGATAGGTCAGCGGATCACGCGCCCGCGCTCCTTCGCGCGGCGAGACGATGGCCAGCCCGTCGAAATTCCGCTGCCGGATGGGATGCGGGCAATCCAGCACCTCATGCACGGCCCCGACCCATTCCCAGTCCAGCCCGTCCCGCACGAGGTTCATCACCCGATATCGCCGCGTCCCCCGCCGCTTCTCGATTAGCAACGCATCGCCCGACAGGCCCGACCAGTCGAAATCCGCCCCCCGGTCCAGCGTTTCGTCGGCATCGATGGTCAGGATATAATCGGCCATCCCCCCGGCCAGCCGGATCGCCTCCGTCCGGTTATGCCCGAAATTCTTCCATGGCCGTTCGTGCAGCACCCCCGGCACATCCGCCATGACCTGCCGGATGATGTCCTGCGTGCCATCGGTGCTGCCGGTATCCACGATGCACCATGCATCCACCAGCGGTAAGACATCGCGCAGGCACCGCTCGATCACAGGTGCCTCATCCTTGACGATCATGTTCAGGCAGACCGTCGGCGTCGTGTGTCCTTCGCACATCGCGCACCCCTCGAAAAGATTTGTTCCAAGATGGGAAATGACTATATCGCGGATTTTTCGAGGTTCAAGCGCCGGAAACACGGTATCGAATACGATTTTCAACCCGTCAGTAGCCCGCCGCCACCCAGTCTGGCGCGATCCCCGACCGCGCGATATAGGGGGCAACGTTCCGCCCTGCGAACAGGCCGAAATCCACCAGCAGCACGCTTGCCGCACCAAAGGCCGCCCCGCCCAGCACATCCGTATGCAGGGTATCCCCGACCATCACGCTCCGCTTTGGCTCGGCCCCGACCAGATCGAAGATATTCCCGAACGGCTTGCCATAGAAGACCGGTGCGCAGCCCGTCCGCCGCGCCAGATCATGCGCCCAGTATCCCGGCTCCAGCGACAGCCCATCCTCGCGCGGGGCGACGATATCCGGGTTCCCGACCAGCACGGGACGGGGCCGTCCTGCGACCGCCCGCACCAGCATATTCTGCCGCCCCGTGGTCCATTCCCCGCTGCCCAGCAGGATGAACGCATCCGCCGCGTCATAGGCGTTCTGATCCTCCTCCAGCGGCAGGCAGGCGACCCCCAACTCCTCGATCTCCGACGCCCCGGTCGCCATCACTCCCCAGCGGATATCGCCGCCCGCCGCCAGCCCGACCTTCAGCGCATCGCGGCTCGTGATGATCTCCTCGCGCGCAAAGTCGAACCCCAGCCGCCCGAACTTCGCATGGCTCACGGCGCTCGGCACGCTGGCCGAGTTACTGACCACGACCACCCGCTTGCCCGCCTCGCGCAGCCCCGCGACCATCTCGACCGCCCCCGGAATCGCCGTCTCGCCCACATTCAGCACCCCGAATGCATCCAGCATCACGGTGTCATACGGCTCCAAGGCCTCGCCCAACCGCGCCACCGCCCGCCCGGCACCCCGCACCGCCGCAGGCAACACATCCCGCACGGTCTCGTATTGCTCGAAAGCCCAGTCGACGTCCCGCGTCATGTCAGATAATCGCCCCACGCACCCGCGCCGACACCCATTCACTCACGATCACCGTCCCAAAGATCACGAGGATGATCAGCGACACCTGCGGCCAAGCCAGCGTATCCAGCGACCCCTTGAGTTGCAGCCCGATCCCACCCGCGCCGACCAGCCCAAGCACCGTTGATTCCCGGATATTGATATCCCAGCGAAACACCGCGATTCCGGCGAAGGCGGGCAGGATCTGCGGCACGATCCCATAGGCCATCACCTGCCACCGGCTCGCCCCTGTCGCCGTGATCGCCTCCACTTGCTTCAGGTCGATCTCCTCGATCGCCTCATACAGCAGCTTGGCGCAGAACCCCACCGACCGGATCGCAATCGCCACCATCCCCGCAAAGATCCCCGGCCCCAGGATCGCCACCAGCAGCAGCGCCCAGATCAGCGAATTGATCGACCGCGACGCCACGATGATAAACAGCGCGACGGGCCGGATGAACAATGCACTCGGCGTCGTGTTCTTCGCCGCCAAAAACGCCACCGGCACCGCCATGATCAGCGCAAAGAACGTGCCCAGCGTCGCGATATTGAGCGTATCCCACAGCGGTTTCCACAGTTTGTCGATGTACTCCCAGCGCGGCGGCATCGCCCGCCCGCCGATATCCCCGGCGATGCGCGGCGCGTCCCACACGAAGAACCACGTCGTCGCATCCGAAATCTGTTTCCAGCACCACAAGAAGATGATCGCGCCCACCATCCACGCAGCCCACCGCGTGAACTGCGCCTTCCGGTCCCGCAGCATCCAGATTTTCGTGCCGTCTCCGGTCAATACCTGCGGCATCGGGCACCCCCCTCACCGCGAGAACTAACCGGATTCCCTCTCCCCTTTGGGGGGAGGGCTAGGGAGGGGGGTGTCTCTATCAGATGAACCATCACTGCACCCACCCCCGCACGATGCCCGAAATATACTCCAGCGCCATGACGATCACGATGATCAGCAGCAGGATCGCCGCCGCCGTATCGAACTCGTAGCGGTCAAACGCCGTATTCAGCGTCGCCCCGATCCCGCCTGCACCGACCAGCCCCAGAATGGCTGATTCCCGGAAATTGATATCCAGCCGATAGATCGACAGCCCGATCAGTCGCGGCATCACCTGCGGTTGGACGCCATAATTGATCCACTGCATCCACGACGCCCCGGTCGCCTTCACCGCCTCGGCTTGGCTGCGGTCCAGATCCTCGATATCCTCCGCCAGCAGCTTGGCGAGGAACCCGATGCTCGCAAAACTCAGCGTGATAAAGCCCGCCAGCGGCCCAAACCCAAAGATCGCCACCAGCAAGATCGCCACGATGATTTCGTTCAGCGCCCGGCTCATGGCCACGATCCCCCGGCACACCAGATACACCGGCAGCGGCGCGATATTCCGGGCCGCACCCAGCGCCACCGGGATCGACAGCGCTATCCCCACCACCGTCGCGGCGATGGACATGATGATGCTCTCGATCATGCCTTCCTTGATATCCGCCGCCCGTGACGTGAAGTCCGGGTTGGTGAAGGCCAGCACGAACTGCCACCCCCGGTCCAGCCCCTCATAGACCCGCGTCCAATTCACATCCATCGAGGCCAGCGCCACCACCAGATAGACCAACCCGCCAAGGATCAGCCCCCAGCGCAGCCACCCCCGCTTGATGAACGGCGGCTTCCGCCACCCCTTCCCGACCAGATCGTCCAGCAGAATGCGTTCCTCCACCGGCGCGCTCATGCCGCTGACCTCCCCGATAGCGAACCTCTGCCCCGCACGAAGATGCGGGGCCTCGCGGAATGGGTCTCTGACCGTCGAGGCTCCGGGTCTGCGCCCGGAGCAGAGCGGTCACTGAGACAGGCGATGAATATTGCCCCCCTCAAGCCGCTTCCTCCCCGCCATCATCCTTGGCAATCGTCTCTTTCCAGTCCTCTTCCCCGTAAATCCGCGTCAGCACATCTTCGCTCAGACCCTCCGGCGGCCCATCGAACTGCACGACGCCCTTGGTCAGCCCGATCACCCGCTGCACGAACATCTGCGCCAGCTTCACGTCATGGATATTGATGATCGCCGCCAGATCGCGCTCGCGGCACAATTCGCAGATCAATCGCATGATCTGCCGCGATGTCTTCGGGTCCAGCGAGGCCGTCGGTTCATCCACCAGCAGCAGCGCCGGATTTTGGATCAGCGCCCGCGCGATCCCCACCCGCTGCCGCTGTCCGCCGCTCAACTCATCCGCCCGCTTATCCGCCATCGCCAGCAGGCCCACGCGGTCCAGCAGCCGATACGCCTCGTCCACATCGGCCTGCGGATATTTCCGCGCCCAACTGCGCCAGAACCCGACATAGCCCAGCCGCCCCGACAGCACGTTCTCCATCACCGTCAGCCGCTCGACCAGCGCATATTCCTGGAAGATCATGCCCATCCGGCGGCGCATCCGGCGCAATCCGCTCGACCCCAGCCGCGTCACATCGGTGCCATCCAGCACCACCGATCCGCCCGTCGGCTCGACCAGCCGGTTGATGCAGCGGATCAACGTCGATTTCCCCGCCCCCGACGGCCCGATCAACGCCAGCACCTGCCCCCCCGGCACGTCCAGCGTCACATCGTTCAGCGCCTTGTCGCCGGTCTTATAGGTCTTCGACAGATTGCGGAGTTCGAGCATCAAGCCACCTTCCTCGGAGGATCGCCGCGAAGTACGGCTCAACTCCCTCCCCCCGCATGCGGGGGGAGGGTAGGGGAGGGGGGTCTCACCAAGAAGACCCCACCTCGATCACTGACAGGAGTACGAAACCCCGTTCGCCGTATCGATCTTGCGGATCACTTCCCAGAACTCCTTGTAGTTCATGTTCAGGAACTGCCCTTCATTCGACTTCTCGAACTCCTCCTGCAACTTCGTCCCTTCCCAGTCGAAGCTGAAAAAGGCGTGCTGGATTTGTGCTTTCAGGCGCGGGTCGAGGTTGTGAACCACGCCAAAGCCCGTCGTCGGAAAGGTCTGCGACTTGTAGATCGATGTCACCTGCTCCGGCTTGACCACATCGCGCGAGATCATGCGACGCAGCACCGAATTGGCGATGGATGCCGCCGGATAATCCTTGTTCGCCACGCCGAGGATCGAATTGTCGTGCTTGCCCGAATAGACCGCCTCGAAATCCTTCTCCGGCACCATGTCGTAATCGGCTTTCAGGATCGCGGAGGGTGCCTTGAACCCCGAATTCGAGGTTGGCGAGGTAAAGGCCAGCTTGCCACCCTTGATATCCTCGACCTTTTCGATCCCGCTGCCCGGATAGGTGATGATCTCCATCTCATAGCCGAAATTGCCGTCCTTCGACGCCATGATCGTGAACGGGTTGAACCCCGCACAATTCACCGCCAGCGGGTTCGACCCGGTGTTGAAGCCGGAGATATGCAACCGCCCCGACCGCATCGCCTCGATTTGCGCGGCATTCGACTGCACGGGGAAGAACACGACCTTCTTGCCGGTGATCTCGCTCAGGTGGTCCAGAAACTCCGACCACACTTCCTTGTAGACGGCGGGGTCTTCAACCGGCGTATAGGCAAACACCAGCGTCGACGGGTCCAGCCAGTCATCGGGGTTGGCGGGCGTATCCGCCACCAGATCGCCGTTCCAGTCGCAATACCGCTCGTCCAGATCACCGCGCGGACATTCCGCCGCCGAAGCCGTCCCGGTCCCCAGTGCCATCGCCATCGCGGCGGCCCCCAGAAGCGCTGCATATCGTTTCATCGTCCATCCTCCGGTTTGGTCATTACAGCAAATTACGCAACGCTTGAATCGAGTGGCAGGTCTTCGCGTTCGAGCCGTAAGGCGAGAGAAAGCGAAGCCTGCCTCAAGTTCCGCGCAAATTGCTTTAGGGTTAACAGACTGAAAACCACCCAAGGAGTCACGCAAAACTTTCGCGACACTGCCATCGCTACAGCTTTTCCCATCCGCCATTGGTCTTCACCCGCTCGCGGGCATCGTCCTGAGCAAAGTACCGGGTCAATCCACATTCCGCACACAGAACCGGCTTGACGTAGGCGGCGCTGAACATCGTTCCCAATCCTGGTAGATAGCTGACATGCTTGCCGGTGAACGGAACGGTTTCCTTATAGGCATAGACCTCGTTGGACTGACAGTTCGGGCAGGGTGTCATGCCCCATCCCCCGCAACCTCCGCCCGGTGCGCCGCCACCATCTCCGCCATCGAGTTGAACCGCACACCCACCTCCGGCACGTCCCCCGGATTCATCGTCGCCCCGAAGCCGGGCCGGTCGTGCCGCCGATAGATATGGCACTTCGCCAGCCCGTGCCGCGTGGCGGGTACATGGTCGTGGAACATGCTTTCCGCCGTGTGCAGGATATCCCCCTTGCCGATCCCCCGCCGCTCCAGCACCCGCAGCATGTAGTCGAAATTCCGGTCATCCGGCTTGTACGACCCCGCATCCTCCGCCGTGCAGACCACATGAAAGGGCCGCCCCAGCCGCGCGTCCGACGCCGCGAAACTCGCATTATCCACGTTCGACAGCACCACCAGCGTGTAATGCTCCCGCAAATAAGCCAGCGCCTCGGCGCTATCGGCAAATGCGGGCCAGTCCTTCACCGACGCGCCATAGGCGAGGCACTCGTCCCACGTGACCGCCACCCCCCATTCCTCCGCCAACCGCCGATACACCAGCGCCAACACGTCCGAATACTGCTTGGCGGGGGTCTGCGCCTGCGTGGTCGATTCATGAAACGCATGGGCTTCGAGGATATCGTCCCGCGACAACCCCCGCGATACCTGCGCGGTCAGCGGCTCCAACCCCGCCACCATCCCCGATTCCCAGTCGATCAACGTGCCATACACATCGAAGGTCAGCGCCTTGTAATCCGTCAGTTTCATGGTCTTCCCCTCAAAGTTCCGAATAATGATAGCGGCATGCAATGATCTCCGCCCCCGCATTCGTCTGCCGATAGATCAACCTATGCTCGTCGGTATTGGCAACGAAAAAGAGGCGGCCCGAAGACCGCCTCCCCTCATCTCACACTGCCGAACCGGTCAGTGCTCGTAACGCTTGATCTCGCCCGATTTCAGCCGCGCGGAATAGGAGGCCAGCTCCTCCCGCACGATCTTCATCAGGAAGTACAGGGCGAAGATATTGACCACCGCCATCGCGAAGATCGCTGCATCCGAGAAGTCGATGACCGGCCCCAGATTCGCCGATGCGCCGATCACGATGAAGATGCAGAAGATCACCTTGAAGATGATTTCCTTCACCTTGCCTTCGCCGAACAGATACGTCCACGCCTTCAGCCCGTAATACGACCACGAGATCATCGTCGAGAACGCGAACAGCACGACCGCGACGGCCAGCACATACGGGAACCAGCTTATGCCCGCCCCGAATGCCGCCGAGGTCAGCGCCACGCCGGAGGTATCGCCAATCGTCCTGATCGCCGTGCCCGCGTCATTCAGCAGGAACGCCGTGCCCGCATCGTTCATCACCAATTGTCCGGTGATGATGATCACCAACGCCGTCATCGTGCAGATCACCACCGTATCGATCAGTGGCTCCAGCAGCGAGACGAAGCCTTCCGTAATCGGCTCCTTGGTTCGCACGGCGGAATGCGCGATGGCCGCCGAACCGACGCCTGCTTCGTTGGAAAACGCCGCCCGCTTGAAGCCCTGAATCAGCGCGCCGACCATGCCGCCCGCAACGCCCAGACCCGTGAAGGCCCCTTCCCAGATTTGCCCAAAGGCCCAGCCGATCTTGTCGGCATTCATCGCAAGGATGATGACCGCCGCCCCGACATACAAAATGCCCATGAACGGCACGACCTTCTCGGTCACGTTCGCAATCGACTTGATGCCACCGACGATGACGGCAAACACGATCCCGGCGAAGATGATCCCCGTGATCCAGCCCGGATACTCACCCACGATGCCCGAAATCTGCGCATGGGCTTGGTTCGCCTGAAACATGTTCCCGCCGCCCAGCGCGCCGAGGATACAAAAGACCGAGAACACCACCGCGAGGATCTTACCCCCCGGCAGGCCGAGTTGACTGAATCCCTTCGACATATAGTACATCGGGCCGCCGGAGACGGTGCCATCCGGGTATTCGTTCCGGTATTTCACGCCCAGCGTACATTCGGTGAATTTCGACGCCATGCCCAGCAGGCCAGCGACGATCATCCAGAAGGTCGCCCCCGGCCCGCCGATCCCGACCGCCACGGCAACACCTGCGATGTTACCGAGGCCGACGGTCCCGGACAGCGCGGTCGTCAGCGCCTGAAAATGGCTCACTTCCCCCGCATCGTTCGGGTCCGAATACTTCCCACTGACCAGCGCGATGGCATGGCCAAAGAAGCGGAACTGCACGAAGGCGAAATACAGCGTGAAGACCGTCGCCGCGATCACCAACCACATCACGATCCACGGAAAATTCGTTCCCGGAAACGGCGAGAAGATCAGGCTCACGAACGGCCCGGTCGCATTGGCGAAGGCTTCGTTGACCTTCTGGTCCAACGTCATGGTGTCCTGCGCCAATGCGCTGCCGGTCATGGCCAGAATCCCGGCCCCGGCCAGCATTAATCGATGTAAGATACTCATTATCTGTCCCTCTTTCCCCTAGGCCACGACCGTGACGGGCACGACCGCGTTCATCACCAGATTGGATGTCGAACTGCCGAAGATACGCTTGGCCATGCCCCCATCCGAGGCCCGCCCCACGATGATCTGATGGGCCTTCTGCTCCTTCGCGATCCGGTTGATGGTATCCGCCACATCGCCGTGGCGCACCAGACCGCTGGCATTCAGGCCCGCATCCTTCAGGCTTGTGACTGCCGGATCGACGACCCGTTCCTTCGCCATCGCGATTTCTTCCTCGCGCCGTTTATGCCGTTTCTCGTTCTCCTCCGCCGTCTGGAACGAGAAGGGCGACCATTCGATCACGTAGAGCACGATCAACTCGCACTCTCCGATCAGCTCCGCCTGCTTCCGGGCATGGGCCATCGCCCGCTCCCCGGAATCGTGGCCATCAAGACCTACGATCAATTTTGTCGTCACGTTCTTTCCTCCTCCGGTTGTCTTGCCATTATCCTGCGGCTGAATGTCGTGCTTTGTCGAATCGTTAAGAATCCGTGATCGGTGCGATCACAAAATTAGTTTAGGGAAAAGGTCTGGTAATTGGCCCTGATATCGAGAATAATTCAGGGTATTCGCCTGTTTTTCAGGAAATAACAGGAAGAACGGCCCTATGAGCAGGGAACTCGACGCCATCGACCGCCGCATCCTCGATGAGCTTCAGGCCGATGGTCGTCTCTCCATCGTCGAGCTTGCGGCCCGCATCAACCTGACAAAGACGCCCTGTTCCGAACGGGTGCGCCGCCTCGAACGCGCCGGAATCATCGACGGCTACCGCGCCATCCTTGACCCGCAGAAAGTGGGCCGCGAGCATGTCACCGTCGTTCAGGTCATCCTGTCACAGACCAGCAATACCTCGCTGGAGGAATTCGACGCCGCCATCCGCGACATCCCCGAAATCCAGACCTGTCTGATGGTCGCCGGGTCTTTCGATTATCTCTTGGTCGTCCGCACCCGCGACCTGGCCCATTACCGCGAGGTCTATGGCGACCGCATCTGCAATCTGCCCCACATGATGCAAACCCACTCCTTCGCCGTCATGGACACCGTCAAGGACGCCACCGCCATCAGGATGCGCGAGCCGTGAATCCGAGCGCAGCGAGGCCCCCTCTCCCGCAACGCGGGGGAGGGGCTGCGCGGACAGGAAATTTTTTCGAACAAAGCGCAAACTTTCTATTGACCGCGCGCTCAA